>JAJKIL010000245.1 GCA_021154515.1 Niastella sp.
ATTTCGAAAAACCAACCCATACACCCACACCCGGCATCCTGGTACTCGACTGTCAGGGTCATGTAGTAGATGCCAATGAGACAGCCGCCAACTTTTTAAACACCAATCCTGAAAGTCTGCTGAACAATCCACAGTTGGCCGATTTTTGTAGTTCCTTTAAAATATTTACCGATCCAATATCCTTTGAAAGCTCTCCGCTTATGAAAACTTTACTGGCGGGCAAACCTTATGAGCAGGTAATTGAAATGCGTGCCGACAGTCCCAACAGTAAATGGTTACAATTTGCCTTCTATCCACTCTTTAATGACAATAGTACCGTACCTTTTTCTTTTGTAGCTCTTATTAATGAATTGCCCTGGCATAAAGAACCACATGCCAGCGACAAAGAATTGTTCCAGAAAGAATTTTTAAATCTTACTTCAGCCATGACCTGGCTGATCGACGATCAGGAGCGGCTTATTTTTGCCAACCCGGCTTTTCTTCGCTTTCTGGGTTTGAATGAAAATGTCCTGAACAAAAAAGCCGTTGAAGTAATCCCACCTTTCTTTACTGAGATCTTTGAAAAAGAACACCGCAATGTGCTGTCCACCGGGGTGGCGCATAAAAAGATCTATAAACATCCCCTGGCAGATGGAACAACCTGTTATTTTCTGGTGAACATCTTTCCCGTTCACCATAAAACAAACAAACGACTGCTGGGTGGCGAAGCCATGGACATTACCTTCGGGTACAATGTGCATGAAGAAATTGCCCGGGCCAATGAACGGTTGATCCGTTTAACCCAGGTAACCACCGACGCTATCTGGGAATGGGACCTGAAATCAAACCAGGTATTCCGTAGCAAGCCATTGATTGAACTCCTCGGTTCTCCCGATAAAGAAACCATTACCAATAACTGGTGGTACAATCGCATTCACCCCGAGGACAAGGAACGGGTTGAATTAAATGTTGCCAACCTGTTGCGAAATAATGTTTCCAGCTGGCAGTGGGAATACCGGCTTAAATACCTCAATGGCACTTATAGAACCGTTCGCGACCGCGGCATTGTGGTGTTTGAAAACGAAAAGCCGGTCAAGCTTATCGGTTCCTTACTTGATCTTACTGAAATAAAAGAACTCGAGAACCTGTTGTTGCAGGAAAAGATCAAACACCAGAAAGAAATAGCCAAGAGCATCATCGATACGCAGGAAAAAGAGCGCACCCGTATTGGACAGGAACTGCACGACAACATCAACCAGTTGCTACTGGTGGCCAAATTGTATATGGGTCTTTTAAAACCAAGTGAAGCGGGTAATAAGGAAATAGCGAAGAAAGTAGTAGAATCGCTTGACATGGCCATTTCCGATATACAAACCATTTCAAGGGAAATGGTGTTACCGAAATTGAAAGAAAAGACCCTGGCTGATGGTATCAGTGAACTGGTTAAAGATGTAAAAAAGACCTGTCCGTTCAAGATCAAATTCCAATGCCATAAACAATGGACCGATGATATTTCTGAAGGCAAAAAGATTGCCCTGTACCGTATAGTGCAGGAACAATTAAAGAATACTATTCAGTACAGCAAAGCTACCCATGTAGTTATTCAATTAATCAGTAACAGCAACTCTGTTGAACTCATAGTTCAGGATGATGGCGTGGGATTTTGTCCACTGAAGAAAACAAAGGGCATCGGCCTGCGGAATATTTACGACAGAACCACTTTCTATAATGGAACGGTTGATCTGCATTCCTCACCTGGTTGCGGTTGCAGGTTAAAAGTGACCATTCCGAAGAGTTAAGCTGATTGATCATATATTAAAAAAAACGAGCCTCATCCCGGAGCTCGTTTTTTTTATTGAGTAAAATGGCTAACTTTTGACCATGCAGTTACAGCTCGTTAAAACACAGTCGGCAGACATAAAAGATTTTCGTCAAATATTCCTGCAGGAAAACAATTTTCAATTCATATATGATAAATGCCATTACTATGGCTGGGCCGATGTGTATGTGTTTATCTCCAATGAAGCGCGTATTGGCTATGGGGCCGTGTGGGGTTCCGATAAAAGAGAAGACCGCGATACCATTTTTGAATTCTATGTGCTGCCTCCATACAAAAAATATGTGAGTTCAATTTTCCATGATCTTATTTCCACTTCCGGCACTACAAAGATCGAATGCCAGAGCAATGACCTGCTGTTGACAGGCATGCTGTACGAGTTTGCCAAGAATATTTATGCTGAAGCCATCCTATTTGAAGACCATGTTCAAACCAGTTTTCAGATGACCGGCGTGCATTTTGGCAGAAATCAAAAAGAAGAAAATAAAGGGGCCGATGTGGGCGGATACTATCTTGTACAACACAGCGAAGTAGTGGCCAATGGCGGGTTTATGCTCAACTATAATTATCCGTATGCAGATCTTTATATGGATGTAAAAGAAAACTGCCGGCAGCGTGGGCTCGGCAGTTTACTCGTACAGGAACTTAAAAAAGAGATCTATCGCATGGGCCGGGTTCCCGCCGCCAGATGCAATATCAGTAACAATGCATCTAAAGCCACTTTAATAAAAGCCGGCATGAAACCCTGCGGATTCATTCTGAGAGGCGATATCAAAAATGGCGGCGCTATTTAAACGCTTACTTTTTCTACAAAATTTTTCAAATTTGTACCAATGATAGAGGTCCACCCTTGCATGAAATTCTCTCTTGCAAAATCAGGGTTGGTTGCCGCCAGTGTTTCCAATCCTTCATGGGTTAATTTCACCCTGGTTTTATCTCCTTCTTCAAACAATTCAAACGTTACAAAAGAATTGCCATCATAACCATCGTACCGCCAGCTATACTGTAATTTCTCACCCGGCACCACTTCCGTTACCCGGCATTTATGTAAATAGGTGGGGCCTCCCTTGGGACCGCCTTCAAATTGAAATTCAAAACCGGGCTCCGCCTTAAAGGCTGCCAGTTTAAAATACCATTGGCGCATTTGGTCTAAATCGGTAATGGCCTTCCATACTCTGTCGGCCGGCGCATTGTATATGCGCTCAACGATCAATGGTTCGTTTTGCATACTGTAATTTTTTTTATTTGCGTTTACAATTCGTTGTAAAGGCGTACTATCTCCGTTTGGTAAACTTCAATTTATTTGCCAGTACGTACAGGCTGGTGGTTACACACCGGTTATGTAACCATCCGGTTGCAAATATAAGTAACCATCCGGTTACTAAAACTATTTTTGAACTTTTTTATTGGATGAAAGGTTGTAGCTTAACTGATGAATACCGGATAACATATGGCACAGTTCCTTCCTTCTCCTGCTTTGCAACCATATATTAAAAATTTCCTGATCATTGAATGTGAACAGGGGATGGTGAACCGGATCTTACCCGATACATCCATTGTAATTGCGTTCCGGCTTCGCGGACATGTATCCTATTCTGATAATGGCACAACGCATAATTTCGCTCAATCGGTCATTTCGGGCATCCGGGATTCGAGCCGGCTGGTAGATTACGCAAAAGATACCAGCAATCTGTTGGTGATCTTTAAAGAAGGCGGCGCTGCTGCATTTTTTAAAGAACCAATGCATGAACTGGGCAGCATCAGTGTGTCGCTCGATCACCTGGTTCAACGGGGCAAGGTGTGCGCTATTGAAGAAGAGCTGGCCGCTGCCGATAACAACAACCAGCGTATACTCATTGTAGAACGGTTCTTATTATCTGAACTGAAAAAAACGCAATCAGATGCGCTGGTGAGCGAAGCCATACAAAAGATCAAACGCTCAAAGGGAGATATTAAAGTAAAGGAACTGCTGGCCAGTTTGCCCATTAGCCGCGATCCCTTTGAAAAACGATTCAGAAAGATCACCGGTACTTCACCCAAACATTTTGCAGCTATCATTCGCCTGAAAAACCTGATCGAAAATTATACGGATGCGATCAGTTTTACCGAAGCGGCCTATTCGGCAGGCTATTACGATCAGGCACACTTTATAAAAGATTTCAGGGCGTTTACAGGGCAAACTCCACACGATTTTTTCAAGGCGCCGCCATTGTGGTAAATTACTGACGACAATCGCTATTTATTAACAGGATAGCGTTCAATATTTCATTATGTTGCAACGTTACCATATTTTTTTGGGTCAATCGCCATATGCTTATGAGACTTATAGGGTTGGTTGTGGTTTTGCTAATGTGTAACAGCCTGTGGGCGCAGAACTGCACTACCCTGGGCCAGTCTCCTTCTTCTGCTTTTCCGGTTTGCGGCGTTGACACCTTTTCACAACAAAATGTACCCATTTGCAGAACCCATAGTATTAAAGTTCCGGGGTGTGATGATGGTGCCGGTTATTCTGATAAAAATCCATTCTGGTATCGTTTCACCTGCTTTAAAACAGGCACGTTAGGTTTTTTGGTTACGCCAAACGATCTGGGCGACGATTATGACTGGATGTTATACGATATAACCTGTCATAATGCCGACGACGTTTTTACCGATCCGTCATTGATTGTTACAGGTAACTGGGCCGGCACCTTTGGGGTAACCGGTGCTTCCGGTTCTGGGGTGAATTTTATTCAATGCTCTTCCGACCCAGCCAATCATAAGAATTCATTCAGCACCATGCCTACCATACTGCAGGGACATACTTATCTGCTGCTGATTAGCCATTTTACCGATTCACAAAGCGGGTACAACTTATCTTTTGGGGGAGGAACCGGTGTCATCACCGATCCTTTGCAACCTAAAATAGAAAAGAGCTGGGCCGGTTGCGGTGGTGTTACCGTAACCCTTACAATGAACAAAAAATTAAAATGTAACAGTCTGGCCGCGGATGCCAGCGATTTTACGCTTTCGCCGGCCGCCGCCACCATTGTATCTGCTACCGCTGTTGGCTGCAGTAGCAGTTTTGATATGGACACGGTGGTGCTGACCATGAGCAATGCATTGCCACCCGGCACGTATACCATTACTGTTCAAAGTGGCCAGGACGGTAACACCGTGCTGGATAACTGTAACAATTCGGTGCCGGTGGGTAATAACACTTCATTCATAATTGATCCTGTTCAGCCCACCCCACTGGATAGTATTAAACCTGTTGGTTGTGCCCCCGATAAACTGGAACTTGTTTTTCGCCGGCCCATCAATTGTAATTCCATTGACGCCAATGGCAGCGATTTTTCAATCACGGGCACCACACCCGTTACAATAACCGGCGCCAGCGGCTATTGCGTAAATGGCGTCACCACTTCCATCTTTATACAACTTTCAGCTCCCATCCAATCGGCAGGTAATTATCAGATCACCCTGCAACAGGGTACCGATGGCAATACCATCATCGATGAATGCGGTCAGCAAACACCTGCTGGTGCGTCCAGGGCTTTTTCAACCGCAGACACCGTAAATGCAGATTTCACTTACCAGCTCAAATTAGGTTGCAAGGCAGATACCGTTCATTTCTTTCACAATGGCGCCAACAATATAAACCAATGGAACTGGAATTTTAATAATGAAGGCAGCAGCACAGCCCAAAACCCATCTCACATCTTCAAGGTATTTGGCCCCAAACAAATCAACCTGAACGTATCGAATGGCGTGTGCACAGACAGTTCTTCTGCAACCGTTCTTCTTGATAACACCCTGGAAGCTGCATTTGGATTTCCTGAAGTGTTATGCCCCGAAGACAAAGCAACATTTACTGACAGCAGTGTTGGCAAGATCGTATCCTGGAACTGGGATTTCGGAAATGGCAACAGTAGCACCTTACAAAATCCCCTGCCTGAAACCTACCCCCAGGTTACCAGCGGCCGATCAAAGCTCTACCCCGTCAGGCTCATTATTGAGAACGACCTGCACTGCTTTGATACCACTGTAAACCAAATGAAGGTGGTATACAGTTGCTACATCACCGTTCCCAATGCTTTTACCCCAAATGGCGATGGCCATAACGACTATTTATATCCACTGAATGCCTGGAAGGCCATTAACCTGGAGTTTATTATCTATAACCGGTACGGACAAATTGTTTTCCGCACCAACAACTGGACGAATAAATGGGATGGCCGCATTAACGGACAAATGCAATCAAGCTGGGTGTTTGTATGGTTGCTCAGATATACTTTGCTGGATACGGGTGAAAAGGTATTTAAACGCGGAACCACCGTGTTGATCAAGTAATTACCTATAAATAAACAGCTTTCATTTTATTGTGTAAACCCCAGAAAAAAATTATTCACGCGGTTCCCTATTCCAGAAAATCAATACCAGGGCTGTTCTTCCACTGTAAATCGCGTTCGTTTTCTAATTCTCTTGCACTGATGGTATAAAGTTATTACCTTCCCCCGCAAAATTTTACCCTGCAAGGTGCAATTACCCGGCCCTAAATGCGTTATGCTATATGTCCAGAAATGGACACGAGCCAGGAACTACCGTACAAACCACAAACATGACTAGACTTAGATTCCTATTCCTATTTTCTATTGGTTTATCACTGTCCGTACAAGCCCAAAAAACTGACTCCCTGGTTGGTAAATGGAAATATGTTGATGTTTACAATAAACACAGATACGATACTGCGACTTTAAAAATAGCGAATGAGTATTTTGGAAATATGACCTTTTATTTCAAAGCCAACAATCACTACAAGGCTTTTGTGATGAATAACATTGATGAAGGTGTCTGGAGCCTGAACGAAGCCACCAACAAAGTAAGAATAACCTCCTACAAAGGAAATTCAAACGAATCACAGATCGTAGGCCTGGACTCGAACAAATTGATCCTTACCCTGGGTGAGGGTTCTTTCATTATGACCAGAACAAACATTACCCCATCTGACAATATTGAATCACCTCTTCCTGATATCAAAACTGTTTCAGTTACCAAGAGCCAGATCAGTAAAAAATGGTTCTTAACGCGTCGTGAAGTACCGGGCCGGTCAGAAGCCCAGTTAAAAATGGCGAGTAAATTAATAAAAGGCGCCTATGCTTATTTTAAAAGCAACGGCGTATATGAAGCACAATCTTTAAAAGTTACAGAAAGTGGCAAATGGGCATTTGGTCCCGATAATAAATCCATTATTGTAACCATCGAAAACCAACAACGCATCTGGAATATTAAATCCATCACCGCTACAGAGTTGGTGTTAATAAGCGGTTATACCGAAGAACTTTGGAAGTTCTCCACCAAGTTATTATAGCCCTGAATAAACCGATCTATTTATTAATGGTCCCGCCCTGCAGGCGGGATTTTTTTGTGAGTGGTGCGTGAGCCATCTCACCATATTTTAATCGGACACTCCACTTTCTCCAGACTTTCCGCCAACCGCTGCCATAAACCAATGTAGGATAACGACAATTCAAAACCACCCCTGAACTGGGAAGCAGTGGTGAGTTTGCTGATGTTTACATCATAACTAAGCCCTATGCCTAACTGATGGGTGTATAATTTTATGATGGGAATAAAGGCGTCCTTCCAGCGAAGCGCTCCGCCTAAGGCAATCGACAGGGTCCCTTCTTCCCCGGTTTCATCAAAACTATGGGTAAACAACCCACCACCCTGTATCAACCGGTTCCCACCCTGCATAAAATAGTCGGCATAAAAAACGAGCTTATCCATTTTATTCATCCAGGCCGATAGCCCGGCATTCACGCCCCATTTTCTATTTAGCCGTACATCATAAGCTTCGGTAAAAGCGATCCTGGATTCAGTAAGATGAAACAGTCCACCGCCAAAATACATATTGATATCTTCTGAGAGACTTGTTTTAAAACTAACGCCTACAGATGCATCCCAATACGTAAAACCCGTATTGCTGAATTGTTGCCGTGTAGCGTTTGACATACTATAGGCGCCATTCACGTATTGATCATCAAACCGCAATTTGGTAACGTCAAAATGTTCACTCACGGGGCCACCCATAAAGGCAAGGGAAATAAAAGTGGTTTTATCTTCATTCAATAGTTTGTGATAATTAATGACCGGCAAAACCTGGGTGCGTTGCAGTTTTGAATCACCCGCCACATCATTGGTAGCCTGAACACCCAATGTAATAAAATCGCCGGTAGAAAAACCCCGCAGCATTTTACATTCCCCGCTTACCGCCATAGTTCTGTAAGGAACCGTTACGCTTTGCCATTGATTGCGATAAGCACCGGTAAACCGGAAATTACCAGAAAAGATCCCGGCCAGGGCCGGATTGCGCAACAAAGGAAACTCATAGAACTGGGAGAAATGAATGTCCTGCCCCTGCACAAATGCAGATAAAAAAAGACAGCCAATAAAATAGAGGAGTACAATTCTACGCATACAAATTAGTTCTTGGTTCAGCTATTTCAAAAGCGTCACATTCCCTTTATAAGTATTAATAAGATCATTATCGCAAACCACATCAGCCATATACACATACACCTCAGCGGGGCCGGTAACACCTCTTATTTTTCCATCCCAACCAAAAGCAGGGTCATTAGGTTGGAAGTTTGTCTTTTCAAAAACCAATTCCCCCCAGCGCGAAAAAATGCGGAATGAACGCACCAAAGCAATGCCTTTGCCACGCACCATCAGCACATCATTCAGGCCATCGCCATCGGGCGTAAAGGCATTTGGGATAAACACCTGGGTACTTTCACAAAATGGTTTTATGTTCATAAAATCTGTTCCCACGCAACCAAATTCATTGGTGACCCTTGCCTGATAAGTTTTATTCTTTTTAATGGTAACCAACGGTGTATTGCAATCGGCACAACTAAGATCATCGGCAGGCGTCCATTGCCATAAGACAATAGGCCCATTCTGGGTAACAGGAGAAAAAGTGTACGTGCTGCCGGTAGCTTTTATTACATCGGGGCCCACATCAACTTTTGGATTGGGGTTTACCACCACTTTTATCAAGCCGGTATCGGTAAAACACTGATGCCCATCAAACCCAATCACCTGGTAGGTAGTTGTTTTTTTCGGTGCAGCCACGGGGTTAGAAATATTTGTTCGGTTCAAACCCAACCCCGGCGACCAGTTGTATTGCACGGCGCTCCCCTGCGCCTGCAGGTTTACCGACTGGCCTTCACAAATCGTTTGATCGGGCGACACGGTTACATCAATAGGCTGAAAAACGGTAATGTCCATGGTATCTTTGTCAATGCAGCCGCTTTCAACACTGGTAACGGTAACTACATAAGAAGTAGGCCTTGGTGGCGTGCCCACCGGTTGGGCCGTTAATGAATCAGACAAAAACAGGGAGGGTGACCAGGCATAAGTAAACCCTGAAACTGCCGGCGTACCAATTGTTATGGGGTGGTTGGGACAAATGATTGTATCGGGACCAGCATTGGCCAATGGCAGTATGGGATAGATAGATGCCTGCAGCGTATCGCTGCAACCAAACCCATTAAAGGGAATCACCACTACATTAATATTATTGATCTTGGGGGCAGGGTTCAACACCAGGTTCTCTCCCGTGCCCAACAGGGTGCTGAAATTATTATCATACCATTTATAATCCTGAAAACCGCCCGGTCCGGTAAAGCTGGCAATATTGGGATTGCATTCATAATGTGCCGAAGCTGTAACATTACACTCACCCACATCTACATAAGCATAGCCCCAATGAGCGCCCTTGGTGCAATCAGCAGTAGTAAATTCCACCTTCAGGCGTTTGCCGCCGTAAGCGCCCAGGTTAATAAACACCGACGACCAGGATTTAAATTTCACCGCGGCATCAACCGGAGAACTCTGGAATCCCGGCAGCGATGCGGTAGCAATATATTCGTTGGAAGCACAGGGAAGATAACTATTGGTTTGTACATCGAGAATACGGGCAATAAACCGGGGTTGTTCATTTGGATTATGACCAGGGTCCTGGAACACCACGGCATACCGGTAAGTAAAGGTGGCATCATTGGCATTGGTGGGAACTGTAAACTCGTAGGTGATGCGCTCCGCCTCGGAGCCATTGATATTATTGCCCAACCGCACTGCATACCCGCTGCCATCGGGCGGGTTCACGGGAAATAACCCATAGGGATCAACCACAGTAGCAGCTCCTTTTGCATAGAGGGTATGCCTGCCGGTGATCGGCGGCGAGGGCGTCACCGTTATCACATTATCATTATTTTGAACACTGGTGGAACCAATATAACAATTCCAGTTTTGCAGCGAGCCTGCTTCAAAATCAATATTGGCGGGACAGGTACCAGGCTGGCCATGTACGAGCTGATGCAAGAGTAGTACAGATAACAATAAAGTAAAGTTCCTCTTCATAGGTCATAGGTTAACGAATTAACGGATTACCAGGCAATCAGGCCGGCGGGTGGGGACTTGACTATATTATAATTATAGTTACGTTTCGACTCTTCGACTTCGCTCAGAGCCGTTGGAGGAGGGTTGTGGAGTGTGAGCAGTGTTATAAAATGCGAATACATAGGCCTGATAGTCCTATATAGCGTTTTCATAATATTTTATTCGACTGCCTTCTTATACTTTGCAAATACTGTGCAATTATTTTGAGTAGCCTTCATCCTTTATTAACATCTGTTTAATTTTTCATACTTTCAAAAGGCGGAATGACAATTCCCATTATTTTTATCAGGTATTAATAATCTCAGAAACTATGGATACCCGCAGAGAATTCCTTAAAAAAGCATCCGTACTAACAGGCGGCGCCGGTCTTATGCAAATATTACCGGCTTCTATTGCAAAAGCACTGGCTATTGATCCCGAAGCCGGCAGCACCTGGAAAGATGCCGAGCACATCGTTTTCCTGATGCAGGAGAACCGCTCGTTCGATCATGCCTATGGCTCCCTGCAGGGTGTACGGGGCTTTAACGATCCGCGGGCTATCCGTTTGCCCAATAAGAACCTTGTGTGGTTGCAATCGAATAAAGAAGGAGAAACCTACGCTCCTTTCCGTCTGGATATTCACAATACCAAAGCTACCTGGATGAGTTCCCTCCCCCACTCCTGGGACAACCAGGTTGATGCCCGCAACAACGGGCATTACGATAAATGGCTTGAGGCCAAACTTTCAGGTAATAAAGATTACCGGGCCATGCCGTTGACCATGGGTTTTCATACCCGGGAAGACATTCCGTTTTATTATTCCCTCGCCGATACCTTCACGGTTTGTGACCAGAACTTTTGTTCATCCCTCACCGGCACTACGCCCAACCGGTTGTTTTTCTGGAGCGGTACTATCAGGAGTTCCCAGGATGAAAAAGCCCAGGCCTGTGTATGGAACGAGGATGCTGATTATAATACGATGGTTAACTGGAATACCTTTCCCGAAAGATTAGAAGAAAATGGCATAGCCTGGAAAGTGTACCAGAATGAATTGAGTGTAGGAGTGGGTTTTACCGGCGAAGAAGACAGCTGGCTGGCCAACTTTGGCGACAACCCGCTGGAATACTTTTCGCCATACAATGTAAAGTTCCATCCTGCCTACATTGACAATTTGCCAAAAGCAGCAGCGGCCACTGCAGCCGAGATCAAAAAAACAGAAAGCAAGTTACAATCGTTGCCCGCCGGCGCCGCCGCTTCAGAAATTGAGGAAATAAAGAAAAGACTGGAAGAACTCAAAAAACAACTGACCGGGATAGAAGCCGATCAAAAAAAATACACCAAAGAAAATTTCGAACTCCTGAGTGCCCGGGAAAAAGCCCTGCATACAAAGGCCTTCGATACCAATATAAAAGATCCCAACTACCACCAGCTTACCAATATCACGTATAAAGACGGCGATACAGAACGGCAAATGAAAGCGCCGAAAGGCGATGTGCTGCATCAGTTCAGGGAAGATGTGAAGAACGGCAGCCTGCCTACCGTATCGTGGCTGGTGGCGCCTGAGAACTTTTCCGATCATCCATCAGCTGCCTGGTTTGGCGTATGGTACATCAGTGAAGTGCTGGACATTCTGACACAAAACCCCGAGGTTTGGAAGAAAACCATTTTTATCCTCACCTATGATGAAAATGATGGCTATTATGACCACGTACCGCCCTTCGTAGCGCCACATCCGCATAAAGCGTCAACGGGGCTAACTTCTGCCGGTATAAACACCGGTGTTGATTATGTGGCCAATAACGACCAGCAATCCATCAAAGAGCAGGCCCGTGAAAGTTCCATCGGGCTGGGTTACCGTGTGCCAATGGTGATAGCATCGCCCTGGAGCCGCGGCGGCTGGGTAAATTCAGAAGTGTTCGATCATACTTCTTCTATCCAATTCCTCGAAGCATTCTTAACACACAAGACCGGTAAGAAGATAGAAGAGCCCAATATTTCCAAATGGCGGCGTACGGTGTGTGGCGACCTCACTTCTGTATTCAGACCTTATAATGGCGAAAAGATCACCTTACCAGCCTTTCTGGAAAGAGATGAATTTATCGAAGGCATTCACAAAGCACAGTTCCGCCAACTGCCTTCGAATTATAAAAAGTTAACGGAAGAAGAAATAGCCGCCATCAATAAAGCGCCCTGGGATTCGCCATCGATGCCGCAACAGGAAAAAGGCATTCGCGATGCCTGTGCCCTGCCCTATGAATTACATGCTGATTGTAAATTTTCAGAAGACAGGAAATCAATAGAGATCAAACTGGCAGCAGGCATTCGCCTCTTTGATAAACAATCAGCTGGTTCTCCCTTTCATATTTATGTACCAGGCCAATATCAACAACAAACCATGTTCAACCGGGCTTATGCGGTGGCGCCTGGCCAGCAGGTAGCGGACAAATGGCAACTGAGTGATTTTGAAAACAACACCTATCATTTACAGGTGTACGGCCCCAATGGCTTTTATAGAGAATTCAAAGGCACCACTAAAGATCCCAACATAGAAATCAGTGCAGAATATAGCGGTATGGTCAGATCCTCACCGGGTGATCTTGAGATACTTGCTATTAATGGCAATACCACACCTGTTGAATTAGAAATTATTGACAATGCGTATAAAGCGCCAGTTAAAACCATTACCGTTCCGGGCGGCCCTAAAATACTCAGGTTAATCACTATCATCAAAACAGATAAAAGCTTTGGCTGGTACGACTTTTCCATAAAAGTAAAAGGCAATCAGTTTTTTGAGCGTAGGTACGCCGGCAGGGTGGAAACTGGCAAACCCACCAAAACCGATCCATTCATGGGCAGAGTTGTATAGAGGTACATCAGAGCAAAACAGTGACGGCGGTCAGTATTTCAGCAGTGGTTAATTAGTAACTTTATAAATAGCCAATAATTTTACTCACTGCTAAAACACTTTCCATTATGCCGGAAACGATTGCTCCTGCCATAGGCTCTGTTAACAAAGTGAACATCCTTGCAGCTAATAGAGAACGTGATGATAACAGCCTGTCTATCGATAGCAAGATCTCCTTCCGCCCGTTTGTAAATTATTTAAAAGAAAAACTACAGGACGGTTCCAATACACGTTCGAGAATATACAATTACCTCATAGAAAGATTTGAAGAAAACCCTGCTTTATTGCAGCCGATCACTGATTCACATATTTTGGATGAGAACCAGGACCTGCTCGACATGTTGGGCACTACGCTTTTTCCTGTGGTTAGCGAACAGGAAAAAAACATGTTCACCATGGGTGTGCCTTACGAGTTTTCCATCTTCAATTATTCAACCCCGTTCAGAAAATTGTTTGTCGATGAAACAGAAGAACATTTTCTATTGCCGGATGATGCCACGGAAGAATATCTGAAACAGGCACAGTGTGCGCTCATTTATGAACACATCCTGGAAAAGTTTTACCATATAAAACTGAACGAAGACCCGCACCTCATATATCCTGTAGAAGATAAGATCACCGGCATGAAACGATATTACAAACTGCGCTACGACCGGCGGTTTATCGATATCATTCCCAAAGGCCGGTTACCACAAATACAGGATTGCGCCGTGTGTTTAAATTCACTGCGCATATTGGACCTGGACAGGCAACTGGAAAAAATGCCGCTCGACCTGTTCGAAGTGGAAGGCTTCGGCGTGTGGATCGCAGAAGATTTCACCATACAGGAATCGCTGGATGCTATCAAGCGCGTGCTGTTGCGGCAGGAGGCCTGCGATACCGGCATCATCAATGATCTCAAGAAGAACATTCAGGCGTTGGTTGGTTTCAACGAAGTGGAAGTTGGGTTGACCCCTTTCCTACAACTCAATAACCGTTTTGTGCTCGATGAAACCTGCACCCAACATGGCATATTGGGCAAGAACTGGAAATCTACAGATGCTGACAGCCTGGCCATTTACCAGATGTGTGTAGGGTTTTTCAGCGAACATCCGGAACCGATGCCTCTTTCCATTCTTGATGAAAAAGTGGTGGAAGTGGCGCCCTTCACCAGGATACTACTGGATGCAGGCATAAGAAGTTATATCATTTATCCCATTCAAAATAACGACGGCTTGCTGGGTATACTGGAACTGGCATCGCCTATCCCCAACCAGTTAACCCAGGAAGTAATGAACCGCGTAGAGAAGGCCATGCCCTTGTTATCACTGGCCTTGCTGAAGAACAGGGATACCTTTACCTATCGCATTGAAAAGATCATCAAGGAAAAGTTCACCGCCCTGCAACCTGCGGTGGAATGGAAATTTGCAGAAGTGGCCTGGGAGTATATGAACAAAGAACAATACAAAGAAGCGCCGGTATCGGGTAACGTGGTTTTCGACGACGTTTACCCGTTATATGGCGCCATCGATATTCGTAACTCCTCCGTTGAGCGCAGCCGGGCCATGCAAAAAGACCTGATGGAACACATCAGCCTGCTTGATGAAACGTTCGATCTGTTGCAGGCCCGGTTCCCATTGCCTTTACTGGAAGGATTAAAGTTCAAGAATTTCAATTACCGGCAAGCCATCACGCGCGGGGTAACAGCAGAAGATGAAGTGCGCATTACCGAGTTCTTTAATAATGAAGTGCATACCGTGTTGAAACACCTGAAAACCAGTCATCCCCAAACGCAGGAGATCATCAATAACTACTTCAACCATGTGAATGATTTCAGTGGCTTTTTATATCGCAACCGGAACGATTATGAGTTCTCCCTCAGCACCATCAACAATGCGGTATTACAAACCTTTCAACAGCAGGAAGCCATCATGCAGCAGTCGTACCCGCATTATTTTGAAAGATACCGCACAGACGGCGTTGAATATACGATCTACATCGGGCAGTCCATCGCCCCGCACCATCCGTTCAATATGTTATTCCTGAAGAACATCCAGCTATTTCAATTAACAACCATGGCAGAAATTGCGCAGATGATCCATGCCATGCAACCAACCCTGCCTGTTCCACTGCAAACAACGCAATTGATATTGATACACAGCCAGCCCATGAGCATCAGCTTCCGCCGCGACGAACGGCGGTTTGATGTGGAAGGCTCTTATAACATTCGTTATGAGATCATGAAGAAACGGCTTGACAAAGTGCATATTCGCGGTACCCAGGAAAGACTAACACAACCGGGAAAGATAGCTATGGTATACAGTAACCCCAAAGAAGCCGAAGAATACCAGGAATACATCCTGTTCCTGCAAAATAAAAGATTGTTGCAGCCAGGTATAGAATTCCTGGAGCTGGAAGAATTACAGGGCGTAAGCGGGTTAAAGGCGTTACGGGTTAATATTAATATGGAAGGATAGTTTGTTATAGTGGACAATTCTCATGATAGTTCACCATTTCAATAGGTGTTCTTTCCATGGTATACCCCTCATAACGTAATAGAATGTCATCCAGCACGGCCATGATGGCTTCAGGTTCTGTAAGCGTCATTAACTGTGTACGGAATTCTTTAACGCCAGGCAAACCTTTGAGGTATCTCAGGTAATGACCGCGCATGGAATACACGCCGGCTATGGCCCCCTTCCATTGCAGCGATTTACGCAATTGATGTTTACAAACGTCAACGCGCTCAACTACTGTAGGGGCAGGTAATAATTCACCCGTTTGCAGGTAATTCCGGATCTCCCGGAACAGCCAGGGATAACCGATAACCGCACGACCGATCATAATACCATCAACCCCATAGCGGTTCTTGTATTCAAGCGCCTTTTGCGGACTATTAATATCTCCATTCCCAAAAACGGGAATATGTATCCGTGGATTGTTCTTTACTTTTGCAATAAGGCTCCAGTCAGCCTCGCCTTTGTATAACTGGCAACGGGTACGGCCATGAATGGTGAGGGCTTTAATGCCCACATCCTGCAGGCGTTCCGCCACCTCTTCAATATTTTTGGATGCATCGTCCCAACCCAGGCGGGTTTTTACAGTAACCGGCAGATTGGTTGATTTTACGCAGGCTTCTGTTAATCGTACCATCAGGTCAACATCCCGCAAAACACCGGCGCCGGCGCCCTGTGCAACGATCCCTTTTACCGGGCAACCAAAATTAATGTCCAACAACTCGGGCTGCGTAACATCCACAATCTTTGCGGCCATGGCCAGCCGTTCCTCATCGCCCCCAAACAGTTGAATACCCGTAGGCCGTTCCTCATCAAAAATATCCAGCTTGCGGCGGCAACGGATGGCATCACGGATCAAACCTTCACTGGAAATAAATTCAGTAAACACCAGGTCGGCCCCGGTTGCTTTACAAACCACCCGGAAAGGTGGGTCGCTCACATCCTCCATAGGGGCGAGTAACAACGGAAAATCAGGGAGTTGTATATTACCTATCTGCAACATTCGGGTGCAAAATTGCGATAAAAAGCCGGAGGGGCAAAATAAGAAAATCAAAGGTCCGCAGCACAGTTATTGGCAAAAATGCACGGTTTTAGCCCAAAATAACACACTTATCAAATTTACCAACAGCTAACCTTTCGATGTTATATTTTTACAGCATTGGAAGAAAGAACTAAATATAAATTTCACGGCGGTTTCTTTGTTTACATAGACTATTCCCACCCGGATAGTCTATTTTTTTGCCATTATTAATATCTTTAGGCATTAATAATCTACCTACATGTCATATTGCAGCGTAATCCCTTCCATGGAAGAACCCAGGCGCAGCCTTCATAAGAATTATCATGACAACCACTATGGATTTCCTATTCACGACGACAATGAATTGTTTGGTCGTTTGATCATGGAGATCAACCAGGCCGGTTTAAGCTGGGAAACCATCCTGAAAAAAGAAGCAACCTTCCGTAAAGCGTATAGCAATTTCAATATAAAAAAGGTGGCGGCATACAAGGAGTCTGACAGGGAACGCCTGATGAACGATGCAGGTATTATTCGCAATAAACTAAAAATAAATGCCGCTATAGAAAATGCCAAAGCCATTCTGGCGCTCCAGAAAGAATTTGGTTCATTCGAGAATTGGCTCGAACAGCACCATCCAAAAACAAAAGAAGAATGGGTAAAGCTGTTTAAAAAAACATTCAAATTCACCGGCGGCGAAATAGTAAATGAATTTTTAATGAGTACTGGCTATCTGCCTGGCGCCCACGCCCCCGGTTGTCCCATTTATAACACAGTAATAAAAAAGAAACCGCTGTGGGCTAAGAAATAGCAGGGCAAAAAAATAAACCCGCCGAAACAACTTTCGGCGGGTTATTAAATTTACATCCTCTGATGACACCTAGTATCCAGGATTCTGCAAAAGCTGCTTGTTCAGGATGATCTGGTCCGTAGGTATTGACGTGAGGTAATTTTTCCTGGTCATTGGTACTACCGGTGGCAGTCCCAAAATAAGCGCGCCGGTAGCCTGGTCCACACCATATGGATACGACGCTGGTTTGTAAGCCGGTTTGTTCGTATAGGGATTGGTGAATGTAGCGATCTCCGTAGGCTGACCATTGTATTGAACGATCATGCCTTTGGGCACCTGGTTCAGTTCCTGCTCTGCAATGCCCCAACGCATCAGGTCAGTGAAGCGGGTATTTTCACCCAGCAGTTCCAATGTGCGCTCCCGGCGGATCTCACCCAGCATGGTCAAACTTGGATAAGGAGCTATCAA
>JAJKIL010000246.1 GCA_021154515.1 Niastella sp.
AAACTGCAGGTATACCTTCGCCGAAGTGCCACCCAGGCAGATATAGATTCCCTGATGCAATACATTAAATCGCGCCCCTATACCAAAACCATAGAATACATAGACAAGGAGGCTGCCAAAAAGCAGTGGATGGCCAAAGGCGAAACCGACTTCCAGGAACTGCTGGATGAGAACCCGCTGCCCGCCTCCATTGATTTTAACCTGAAAAGCATGTATGTGCAAAAGGATACCATCGCCGCCATTAAAACCGACCTGGAACAACGGCAATTGGTGGTTGAAAGCGTAAAGTATCCCGCGTTTGTGGTGGAAAAAATGGGATCATCCGTTCGGGCCGGACTGATCGTATTTGCCTCCCTGGCCGCCCTGTTCTGCATTCTATCTATTGTACTTATTGATAATACCATCCGGCTGGCCATGTTCAGCAACCGTTTTCTGATCAAAACCATGCAAATGGTAGGCGCTACCCGGGGGTTTATTGCCCGGCCGCTGACTATGCGGGCTGTTTTGAATGGCCTTATTGCCGCCCTGATAGCTATTTTCCTCATTTACGGGCTCATGATGTTATCGGAATATTTCCTGCCCTACCTGAGCGACCTGCGCGATAACAGCAAGGTAATCATCCTGTTTGCCTTCCTGATTTTGCTGGGGATCAGTATTACGCTGTTCAGTACCTACCGCAGTGTGGTAAAATACCTGAAAATGAAACTGGACGAACTCTATTAACATTGACAAATTCATAGGATTAACTATATTGCGCACCTAATAATCGGCTCAATGAAGGAAACAAAAAAACCATCAGCACCTGCCACCAGTTTGTTTAGCAAAGACAATTACACCTGGATGATCGCAGGCATTATCCTGGTAGCCATTGGCATTATTCTGATGGCCGGCGGCAAAAGCGACGACCCTAACGTTTTTAAAGAAAATGAAGTGTACAGCGTTCGCCGTATCACCATCGCTCCCATACTTATTTTATTGGGATTGGGCGTTGAAGTGTATGCCATCTTTAAAAAGCCGAAGAATAGCTGATACGTTAATATGTTGCTAAGTTAACACTACGTTATAAGGGCGATGCTGTAATAGTATCGCTTCTTTTATTTTATATACTTGCTATTTATTATTTATAAATACCAGAAATGAGCACATTACACGCCATCATCATCGCCATCATTGAAGGCATTACAGAATTCTTACCCATTTCTTCAACCGGACACATGGCCATTGCCTCCGCCATCATGGGCGATCATGGCGCTTTTGTTGAACTCTTTGAGATCGTAATTCAGTTCGGCGCTATTTTATCGGTTGTTGTACTGTACTGGCGTAAATTCTTCGACTTTAAAAAGATCTCGTTCTATATAAAACTCATCATTGCGATTATACCGGCTCTTGTGTTTGGCGCGCTGTTTAAAAAACACATCGATGAAATGCTGGAAAAACCAATGATCATTGCGGTTATTATGTTACTGGGGGGCATTGTACTGTTGTTTGTTGATAAATGGTTTCAAAAACCAGCCATCGACAGCGAAGATAGCATCACCATTAAATAAGGATTTCTTATAGATTGTTACCAGGTGCTGTCTATCTTATTTCCCGGTTTAAGCAGAAGCGCCGCTACCATCATTGGTGGAATGCAACAAAAATTAAGTCGCCGGCTGGCTGCTGAATTTTCCTTCTTTCTGGCTGTGCCCACCATGCTCGCGGCAACGGTTTACAGCCTGTACAAAATGTATAAAGAAAATCCTGAAGTGCTCACCCATAGTGGTAACATGGGTACGCTGCTATTAGGTTGTGCTATCGCCTTTGTTGTTGCCATACTGGCCATCAAATTCTTTATTACTTATTTGCAGAAACATGGTTTCCGCTTGTTTGGCTGGTACCGTATTATTGTTGGCCTGGCTTTAATTATCTTATTTTATACCGGTGTTATAGGTAAGTAAGCCTGATACCGGTTCCGTCCCCTATCCCTAAAAAAACCAAAGCTAATTGTTATGCAAATAGCACCCCGTAAAGTTATTAATGCCTGGTGTATGTACGACTGGGCTAACTCCGCCTATAACCTTGTTATAACTTCTACCATATTTCCGGCTTATTATGAGGCCATCACCAAAAACAGGTTACCCGAAAATGAAATAGAGTTCCTGGGCCGGAAGTTTGTGAATACGGCTTTATATAATTATGCATTGGGCGCCGCATTTATTGTTGTTGCCTTTATGTCGCCCATACTTACTTCCATTGCCGATTACCGGGGCAACAAGCGCAACTTCATGCGTTTCTTTTGCACCATGGGCTCTATCTTCTGTTGCCTGTTGTATTTCTTTGCACCGCAACCCCTGCCCGGTGGAGGAACCATGCTGTCGTCACGCAGCCTGGATGTGGGTATATTTTGTATGGTGTTTGCCTGTATTGGTTTTTGGGCCAGTCTTGTTTTCTATAACTCGTTCCTACCCGACCTGGTGCCACATCGTTTGCGCGACCGCATCAGCGCCCGGGGTTATACCTGGGGCTATATTGGCAGTGTAATTTTACAGGTGCTGTGTTTTATCATCGTGTTCTTTCCCGGCATGTTTGGGTTTCATTCAGGTTATGCCAAAGATTTTATGCCGCCCCGCGTTTCGTTTGTGCTGGTAGGTTTGTGGTGGTTTGGTTTTGCCCAGATCTCTTTTCGTTACCTGCCCATCAGCACCGTTAAAGAACGGCATGAACGCAAGAATGTATTCACCAACGGTTTCCTTGAACTAAAGAAAGTATGGAGCCAGCTCAGGCATATGCCGGTACTCAAATTGTTCCTGGTTTCTTTCTTCTGGTACAGTGCGGGTATACAAACCGTGTTTCTGGCAGCTACCCAGTTTGGCGCCAAAGAACTGCACCTGCCTACCGATAAGCTTATTATCACCATCATGATCATTCAGCTGGTGGCCATTCCCGGCGCTATCATCATTTCACGGGCTTCTGAGCGGTTTGGCAATATTCAAACCCTGATGGCCTGTGTACTGGTGTGGATCGGCGCCTGCATTGGCGCTTACTATACGTATACTGATATTCAATTTTACATCCTGGGCGCTACTGTAGGACTGGTGATGGGCGGCATTCAATCGCTGAGCCGCTCCACCTATTCGAACCTGATGCCCGATACAAAAGATACCGCTTCCTTCTTCAGCTTTTATGATGTTACAGAAAAGATAGCCCTTGTAATGGGCATGTTCACGTTTGCTTTTATTGAGGAACGTACCATTAAGTTTGGCGGCATGCGTAACTCGGTACTGGCCCTGATCGTATTCTTTATGCTGGGTTTTGTTTGGCTGGGCCTCACTATGCGTAAAGCCAATCGCTTAGTGCAGAAGGCTTAACGCGTGGGCTTAAAAACCGGAACGCAAATTGTATTCAACACCAACAAATCAAAATCATGAAGCTCTATTCAATTAATACCGGCTACTTTAAACTGGATGGTGGTGCTATGTTTGGCGTTGTTCCCAAATCGATCTGGAATAAACTAAACCCGGCCGATGACAATAACCTGTGCAACTGGGCCATGCGCAGCCTGCTGATACAGGAAGAAAACCGGCTGATATTAATTGATAATGGCATTGGTGATAAACAGGATGCCAAATTTCTGGGCCACTATTATTTGAATGGTGATGATTCATTAAAAAAGTCGCTGGCAAAACATGGCTTCACACCTGATGATATAACCGACGTATTTCTCACGCACCTGCATTTTGATCATTGTGGCGGCAGCATTATTCGTTCGGGCGATAAACTGCTTCCTGCTTTTAAGAACGCTACTTACTGGAGCAACCTACGGCATTGGGAGGCTGCTACGGTACCTAACGATCGCGAGAAAGCTTCTTTCTTAAAAGAGAACATTTTACCCATTCAGGAAAGCGGACAATTAAAATTTGTTGAACCTACTGATGGCGTCGGTTTTTCCGACACCATGAAAGTTCGGTTTGCTTATGGCCATACTGAGGCTATGATGTTGCCACAGATCAGTTATAAAGGACACACCATTGTATATACAGCCGATCTGTTGCCTGCTGTTGCACATTTGCCCATTCCCTACGTAATGGCCTACGATATGTTTCCGCTGACAACCCTTCAGGAAAAAAAGAAATTCCTTACTGAAGCAGTGGAGAACAATTACATTTTATTTTTTGAACACGATCCGGTAAATGAATGTTGTTCTTTACAACAAACAGAGAAGGGAGTACGGTATAAGGAGTTGTTTAAGTTAGAAGAGTTGTAATAATTGATAACTAATTTAAAGAGGCCCATCCCGAAACATAGGGAAGGGCCTCTTTTGTATTCTATTCCTGATTAGTCCCAATTGGGATTGGTTTGATAAATGGTACTCTGAAATCCCTGATCAACAATCATTGTTCCATTATGATAGCCTATGTTATTGGTGATCATGTTACGGTTTCCCGATTTTATCCATATTCCGGAATCAAAACCGCGAATCTGATTTCCGCTAATATTTGAATAACTTGAGTTATTCAATATAATTCCGTTGTCGCTTTGATCAGCCGACTCTTCTGCTCTCTGGATATTTGAAGCCTGAATACGACACCAGTCAGAGTTCTGAATCTCTATGCCAAGGAAGTTATTCTGGCTTGCCGGATTTTTTTGAATGGTAACTCCAATGATCTCCCCAAGATGCCGGTAGTTCATTCTTATACCAGCCAGCAATACATCCATGTGCACCCCAACCACGGTGAGTCCGCCATTGGCGCCCAATGTTCTTGCCAGAAGTCCTGTTTCTACATAAACCCATTTCCCGGCGGTAATGTTGAGACCCTCGCTTACAGCGTCTTCCTGGAGCTCAATGGCATTTCTTACTGAATAAGCATGGTACCCGATCACATGTGCGTTTACACACTGATCACCGAGATAAATACCAGCTTGTGAGTAAACATGCTCGTTATAACCCTGGAATAAGAATCCCTCAATGTGTACATTCCAGGCGTGACGAAGTATTATGCCGTATTCCCAGTAGTTACCCGTATTAATACCATTCGGGCGGACCGAAATACCGGTGATTTGAGCAGTCTTGAATGGAGAGGAACCAGCTGGAACTCCATTAATTTCCAGGGCAGCACCGCCTGAGGCAACCTGAGTTTCCAATGTTAAATCCCTAATAACGGAAGTACGTTCATAGCTTCCCATATTCACCAGGATACCGCCGCCGGGCACGGTCCAACTGAGCACGCTTCTGTCCATACCATCACCCATGAACGTTACATTTTTTGATGGAGGCACAATAGCACGTTGTATTTCCAGCCAGGTACCTGCAGGAATATAAACGACCCCATGTGTACCATCAGGAATGGCGTTGATGGTATCCTGCAATGAGCTATAGTTTGCGCGATTAAAAGTCATAAGGTTTATTTTATTGCAAACTAATTAAAACATACAAGCGTATGAATTTGAGTAATTCACTGAGAATGGAAAGCTGTGACTAATGCTAAATGCCAGCATTATTAATTTAAAGATTTAAAATAAAACAGATATACATTAAAGTTAGCGTTAGTAATAAAGTACAGCAGGCATAAAAATATTGGAAATCGGTTGTTGTCGTAAATGTCGTTTTAGTCGTATTTGTCGTTTACATTAATTGCTGATTACTATGACAGACGAATAATATTTTTTATTCATATAAACACGTGTTAGCAAAATCATCTATAATTATTCAAAAACTGACACTTTTTGATTTTTCAAGATTTTGGGCCGATTGATTTTTCCAAATCCATAAATCGGCCATTTTTAAATTTCACCTTTCGTGTAGTTATTGACTGTTCAGAAACCGTTGAACGGATCGTTTCGCATTTCTAAAATTTTGGGGGATGTCGATTTTTGCAGGATTTGGGATAAAAGAGATTTTGAGGCGCCTGTGATTTTTCTGCCTGGTTAATTTATCGAATGAATTATTTTTTGTTGTGGCTAAAGTTTAGCAAGCAGTACCCGGGAGTTACTTTCCGGGGAGTTGTGACTTGTTATTGACAGGTATTTTTTATGATCAAACGCAGACCAAACCCAGACCAAACCCAGACCAAGCCCAGACCAAACCCAGACCAAACCCAGATTTCAGGTGGGTTAGATCTGGGTTTCCTCTGGTCATAATCTTTGTTTTTAATGGGTTCGTATTGGAATATTCTATGTATTGGGTACGATAAAAAGAAAAAGCCCCCGACTCTTCGGTCGGGGGCTATCTAATTTGTTTATAATAGATACTAAATTTATCAGGGAGGTAAAGAAATAAAAAAACCGGTCTTGTAAACCAGTTAGTTACATGATTAATTCATTTTTTGTTTGACTACAGACTTACAAGGGAAGTTAAAGGATAGCGCAAATTGTGGTAGCTGATCATATCGATCTTTACGCTGCCAACAGAAATGGGACTTTCAATTCGAATGGGAATATGGTTTCTGTCATCACTTACCCAAACCGTCATTTTCTCCCCGCCTTCAAAAATGGTTCCTTTAATGAGGAGCGGTTTGAATTTTATAGCCCTGAATTTACCATATTTTGTCTTAATGGTTTCCTTGCCGAGGTACCGGATGTACATTTCATACACCTCATTATCAAGGAACATGGAGAAGTTGATCTTGTCGTTCACCTTCATTTTATTAAAATCAATGTTGCGGGAGTAATACACCGCACTTAATACGTCCTGCACACATTCGGGCACTTTGTATACACCCTGGTTGGTTACAGCAGAGTTGGTAGTTTTATTAAAGGTTACATTCTCATACTTCTTATAGCCACCTTCGTACACATTACGAATAAACCGGTACGGCTGCATGGTGGCTGTATCTATAAAGGTTTCATATTTATCCCGCACCTTGAAGAAGTTATCATAAAAGCTGTAGCTTTTGCCATCGCCCACGATGTGATAAACCGGTTTGCCATTTATCTTTTCCAACGTGGTGTTGAAGTTGGCTTCACCTGCTCCGAAATAGGCGCCTACTAATGTATAAAATACCTT
>JAJKIL010000247.1 GCA_021154515.1 Niastella sp.
ACTTTGTAGTGTATGATACAAAGCTGGGGCCGGTGAACATACGCAATAACATCTTTTCGCATGGGGGCGGTGGCAAAGCACTCTACATAGGCAACGTTGGAAATTTCTACAGCGACTACAATATGCTGTACACCAGCGGCAGTACACTGATACAGGAAACCGGTAGTTCAAGCGCCAGTTATGCCACCTTGCAACAATGGCGCAATGCGGCCCACCTGGATGTGAATTCAATTGTATATAAACCGGCCTACATCAGCGAAGCCGATCTGCACCCCGATGTTGCCAGCCCCGATGTATGGGCTATGCAAGGCCGTGGGGTACAGATCGCGGAAGACAGTGTAGACATCGACAATAATAAACGGCCGGTTACTTTACAGGCCGGCGTACCCGATCTGGGCGCCTATGAATTTTTGCCTACTGCAACGCCGCCTGCTTTGACTGCCACACCGGCAACACCGGCGCCAGGCACCACGCAGATCTTTATGTTTGGTACCGATACAGTAACTAAAATAAGCTGGGCGCCGTCATCGAATGTACCTGCTACGGTTATTTTAAAAAGATACTCCGGCATAAAACCACCCGGTTTGCACCACGCTCAACACGCCATGTACTTCTATACCGACGTGGATGTAACCGGCGCCGGACCCTTCAGCTATGGCATTCAGCAATTTTACATCGATTCCTGGCAGGGATATATTCCATCCCAGTCCCTTATCAAACTTGGGCGTACCAATAGGGCCGGCAAATGGCTGGTTGATAGTACCAGTATAGTAGATACTATTGCGAAAACCATATCGCAAACCGGTTTGGTTTGGCTGGATAAATTCACGGGACTTACCGAAGGCGACGCGCACCTGTTCACGGAGCCACCGTATATTACAATGTCCGACAGCAGCAGCCAAAGCATGGGCAGGATCACAAACGGAAAAGCGCGTTCATCCGCCGCCGTATTCCCCGTACCATCGAGGGGCGTTGTTACCTTACAAATAACAGGAGCGGAGTTACTGCACACAAAAGCCGTTTTGGTAGATATGAAAGGTCACCAGCTAAAAACCATTCTCATTAATGATTACTATACGCCCATTAACCTGGGGAACCTGCCCAGTGGCATGTACCTGCTACAACTGGCCAATGGCAGCAATTTGAAAATTATGCAGCAGGAATAAACATTTTACTTCATGGTGTGCAATTACGCCATTTCCGCTGATACGATGATCGCGGGTGACTGGCCACCAAAATGAAGCCGGGTGTTCTGACATTTGAAGCCTTGTAAATGAAAATTTACGAGGCTTTTTTGTTGGTATACTGCAATCAGGCTTTCCCTGGAAATCGTGTAGCCCATTAAGTGGATTGTTGGTATTTTAGCAGCCTTATATGCATCCACTAAACGGCAAACTGTTTACAGCCAAAGAAGTAGCTGTATTACACGACATTATTTGTAACCGGCGCGACGTACGCGGCAATCGTTTTCTCGACAGTCCGGTAGAAGACAATGTATTGCAAAAGTTGCTGGACGCCGCTTTCCATGCGCCTTCCGTCGGTTTTTCTCAACCCTGGGAGTTTGTTTTAATAAAAGACCCCTGGGTTAAACAACAGGTAAAGGAAAGTTTCATCATAGAAAATGAAAAAGCAGTACCTGTCTTTGATAAGGATAAACAATCGACTTATATCCGCATGAAGCTGGAGGGCATTATAGAAGCGCCTCTCAATATCGCCGTTTTTTATAAACCCTCTTCCGGCCCGGTACTGGGGCAAACCTCCATGGAAGAAGCTGGATTGTACAGTGTGGTTTGCGCCATTCAAAACATGTGGTTGATGGCTCGGGCGTTGAACCTGGGCGTCGGATGGGTGAGCATACTGGATGCCGAAAAGGTGAAACGCATTGTAAATGCTCCGGAACATAACAAACTCGTAGCCTACCTGTGTGTAGGGTATACTGATGGTTTTTATACTCAACCGGAACTCGAGTTGTTGCAGTGGGAGAAACGGAAAGCAGCGGAGGCAACTGTTTTCTATGATAGCTATTAGAATAAGCCAGAAGGATGAATCCTTCTTAGCAAGGACCATCCTGATAATCGATTTTGCAACCGAAGTTTAAAGACATTGTATCATTTCTCCCCCCTTTTTGAATGATTTGCACCCCATGTTTCGCAGTAAACGGTTGTAACTTTCCTTACAGAATGTCAGAATGAAGATCCCGATACTATTGAAAAAATCATTTTTCAATTTTGTTAACGATTGCATATGAAAAAATCATTTTTATTACAACAATGCCAGCTGGCTTATAAAAGAATTCAGCTGGAAATTCAAAGTCATGAATCTCAATCGCCTGATGAAATGAAATGGATAGAGTGGGGATTTGCTGCTACCATGCAGGCATGGTTAAACATTGAAAAGATAACTCATGATTACCAATTCATGGATCAACAAGAAGAAGTTAGTTTTTATAAGAGCCAGAAACCACGCTTCACCGGATTGATTGATTATTTTACTTTACTCTACAAATCGGTTTTATTTCAGCCGGAAGATTATACAAAAAGGGGAAACTATTGGAAAAGGGAATTGAATACCTGCCTTGAATGTATGTCCAAATTCAAAGAGGCCTGCCAGAACTATAAGCAGCAACAAGCCGGCACAGATATATATTTCCTGAAGCATAACAATCAGCAACCACTACTTTTCGGTAGCAATGTAAGTATTTTTGATTTTAATAGTACTTCGTATAGTTGCCTGCTTGGCAGGCTGGTTGCTTTGAAAAAATATAAAAAGTATATCCAGGAGAAGATCTATACTGAGATCCCTTTAAGGCAGGCTGGTTAAGCAGACAGACTATTACAGGAGGCCAAATACCAAACAAAAAAAGGTCCCGATCCGTCGGGGCCTTTTTTTGTTTGAATTAAATTTGGCGCAGAATAGAATTATCCGATTTTGTTTAGCTTTCCTGAACCAACATTAAATTTTATAATGAAAAAAGCAAGATTAGAAGCATTTAGCGATGGTGTACTGGCCATTATTATTACAATTATGGTGCTGGAAATAAAAGTGCCCCACGGCGAACAGTTTTCTGATCTGAAAGGGCTTATTCCCATTTTTCTGAGCTATTTATTAAGTTTTCTTTACATTGGTATCTACTGGAATAATCATCATCATATGGTGTCTACCGTTCACCTGGTTACCGGCAACATACTCTGGGCAAATTTGCACCTCCTGTTTTGGTTGTCATTGATACCCTTTGCAACCGGGTGGATAGGCGAAAACCATTTTTCTGCTGCTCCTATGTCCCTGTATGGCTTTATTCTCCTGATGGCGGGCCTGGCCTATTACATTTTACAAAGCCTGATCATTAAGACGGAAGGCAAGGATTCCCTGCTAAAAAAAGCTATTGGTAAAGATCTAAAAGGTAAGATCTCGCCTTTCCTGTATTTAGCAGCCATTGCCTTATCCTGGGTGAATTCTCTTATTGCAGGTTTAATTTACCTTATAGCTGCTTTAATATGGCTTATACCTGACAAACGCATTGAAAGAGCCCTCCGCCAAAATAAAGAAGCCGCTACTACAAACGATCTTTAAAGTGGTGAACAAGCTACCTACTCAACCGGTCTCTCACTTCCGCCGAAATCCAGGTGGTACCCTTGTTGTTTACGTGCAGTGGGTCGCCGAACATAGTATTCGGCAACCAAACATCGGTTTGCAAAACACATAACCGGGGATACTTTTTTTGCAGCCCTTCCAGAAACTGATCTATAGTAGATTCATACACCGATTTGTTATAGGAATTAAAGGAAGCCCGGTTCATGGGCGGATCAATTAAATATACAGCTATATCATGTTCAGCAGCCAACTGCATGATCTGGTCAAGATAATGCTGATTGATCTGTCCTGGCTCAAACCGAAGATTGGCATTTATATTGTTCGTGTTATTAGAATCAGCAACGCCAAAGTTTGTATAGCCACGATATTCGCTCAATTGCGTAATAACTTTTTGTTTTGCAATACCGGCCTCCGATTGAGAAAAACAGAAACTATGTAAACCATCAAAAAACGTCTCCCGGTAAGAAAACGGAGCATGCAGATATTTTAATTTCCTGATAAATTGATCGTATCTGAGGGTAGCATGGCCTGCGGCCCGGTTATGAAAAAGATAGTTATATTTTCTTTCTAATTGTTCCAGTTCTTTCAGCTCGCTATAATTAATAAACTGGAAAGGAATGGTCCTGAGATTAAACCAACGGGAGTATTCGCTGATATAACTCATTCCATAAACCATTACTAAAGTATCCACTTTATTATACTGCAGATATCTCTTCAATGTAATATAGCCTTCAAAAAGATCGCTCCCCGGTATGGATAAATTGATCCATTTTCCCCCCAGCTGGCGAGGATTGATACTTGCATTTCCCCGCGAATCGCCGATGATAATATTTGTGAACCCGGTTTTCTTATTGATCTGGCCATATTGATACTGGCATTGAAAATAATCCACAGCATTTCCCAAAAAGAATTCAGGCTTTTGGGAAATGAACAGGTAAATAAGAGTACCTGATAATAGTACCGTTACCAGCAGGTACAGGATAGTCTTTGTTAAAAATTGCTTCATTTCCTAAAACTGAAAATAAATAAAATTGGTTTGCTTCCCAAAGTAGAACAGCACCAGCAACGCCAGTACAATATATACAACTGGTTTAATTCGCTGAGGAACCTGTAAGCTACGCTCATCTCTGCGCAACCACCAGTCGCAGGCTATTAAGGGAATAACATAACAGCATACGTTCCCGAACATTAAAAGATCTTTCGGTTGCTTAAAATTAGTAATGGAACATTTCAAATACCCGATGGCCTCCTTCATATCAGCGGCGCGAAAGAACACCCAGGCAAATGTCACAAAAGCAAAAGTGACCGTCATTTGCGAAAGTTCCTTTACCGAAGGCAGCCTGCGTTCCCGGGCAACAACATCCGTTGCATATTTTCGGTTCCGGTTTAACAGCAGCAATGGCAAAAATCCACAGGCATGAATACCACCCCATGCAATATATTTCCAATTGGCCCCATGCCAGAAACCGCTCACCAGGAAAATGATAAACGTATTTCTCACAGCCTTTAATTTTCCCTGTTTGGAACCTCCCAGCGGAATGTATAAATAATCCCTGAACCACGATGACAAGGAGATATGCCAGCGGCGCCAGAACTCGGCAATATCACGTGAAAAATAGGGGAACCCGAAATTAGTTAACAATTCAAACCCAAACAGCTTTGCGGTACCTAAAGCGATGTCAGTATATCCGCTAAAGTCGCCATAGATCTGAAAGGAAAAAGCAATAGCCCCTACCATGAGTGAGGTAGCATGCTGATCATGATAATGGGTAAATAGGTTGTCTACAATAATCGCCAGACTGTCTGCCACCACCACTTTTTTAAACAGGCCCCATAATATCAGTCTACAACCTTCTGCAGCCTGCGTATAATTAAAAAACCTTTTTTTCCGGATCTGGGGCAGCAGGTGACTGGCCCTTTCAATAGGGCCGGCTACCAATAATGGGAAAAATGATACAAAGACAGCATAATCAATAAAGTTCCTTACAGGCTTTTGCTTCTCACGGTATATATCGAACACATACGACATACCATGAAAGGTATAAAAGGAAATGCCTATAGGTATGGCAACCTGCAATAAAACTACATTTGAATGTAAACCCAGTAAGGCAAGCGCCTGTTGAAATTGTAACGCAAAAAAATTATAGTATTTGAACACTCCCAGAATGCCAAGATTATTCAAAACACTCAACCATAAAAAAAGCCTGGCTTTTTTCCTGTTTTGTAATGCCACGCCAAAACCATACAGGTAATCGAGGAAAGTGCTAATGACCAGCAGGACCATGAATTTCCAGCTCCACCAGCCATAAAAGAAATAACTGGCTATCAAAATCAATACATTCTGCCAGTGCAGTGACCTGCTAAACACAAACCAATACAGTATAAAAACAGACGGTAAGAACAATAAGAATTCGACGGAATTAAATAACACTACAAATGAAAGTTTTATTACAAATCAGGTCACCCCTTTTCATCATCCAAATGTACAGAAATTATGTCCGTGGGGTCCGTTAGGCATTTTCTACCGGATATCAGCCGGCCAGTTGATCCCGAATACCGCCCCCCGGGGGTGGCCAATCAGTTTTTTTACGGGGATTGCCTAATTGATTACACGTAAAAGTTTGAAAAAAAATGTGATTTTAACATTAAACAATTACTGGATTAGTTTGTATCCCGCCATAAAAAGTTATCTTGGGGCCGCATGCAAGGGCTTATTTATTACATTTCGGTACCATTCATTTATTTGCTTTCCCTCCTACCCTTTCCCATCTTATACAGGGTTAGTGACGGGTTCTATTTTATTCTTTATTACGTTTTTGGCTATCGAAAAAAAGTAGTCCTGCAAAACCTTCGCAATTCTTTCCCCGAAAAACCGGAAAAAGAGATCAAAAGATTATGTAAGGATTACTATCACTACCTCAGCGATCTCTTTCTCGAGAGTTTTAAAACGCTTACCATCGGGCGTTCCTCCATGTTAAAACGTTGCACATTAAGCCCCGGCGCAAAAGATATCTTCGACCGATTTAACCAGGAAGGAAAAAGCATCATGCTCGTAATGGGTCATTACGGCAATTGGGAATGGGCAGGCAATACCTTCAGCCTCCTTTGTAAACAAAAACTGTTTGTGGTCTATCATCCGTTTCGCAACAAATACTTCAACGGTTTGATGTATCGCATGCGTACGCGTTTTGGCACCGGTCTTATTGCCATGAAAGACACCTACAAAGACATGGTGAGACACAAATCAATGGTCAGCACCACTGCCTTTATTGCCGACCAAACGCCTTCCCCTGAAAATGCCTTCTGGACCACCTTTCTAAACCAGGATACACCTGTTTTCAAGGGCACGGAAAAAATTGCCCAAAAAATGGGTTATCCTATTGTTTATATAACAATAAAGCGACAAAAAAGAGGTTATTACAACATATTGGCGGAAGTATTGGCAGAAAACGCTAAAAACACCGTCGACGGAGAAATTTCTGAATTGCACACAGCCAGACTGGAAAAAGATATTCGTGAACAACCTGAAATATGGCTCTGGTCACACAGACGATGGAAGCACAAACGCCCGGTAGAAAAAAAATCATTCGTATAAAAAACCCTCTTGTTTTAAATCATGCAAAAAAAACCGGGTCGGGAGCTGATCCTTGCTACAAAACCGTTTGCCAAAGAAATTGTATGGAAAAGCTGGCTTTACAGCCTCTCTACACTTGCGATCCTGATGGCGTTGGTTTCAGGCATCTATTTTTCAGATAACATCTTCTTAAAAATTGGCTGCAGTATTGGCGCCGGACTTACCATGGTGCGCATGTTCGTGATTTACCACGATCACCAGCATCATACCATTCTTAACCGGTCAGTGGCTGCCAATATTCTTTTCACCCTGTACGGTATTTTCATCCTGGCGCCTACCAGCATCTGGAAGCGGTCACACGATTATCATCACAATCATAATTCGAAATTATTCAGCGCCAGCATCGGGTCATACCCGATCATGACCAAACAACGGTTTCTGCAGTCATCCAAAGCCGAGCAGCGTAGTTACCTGGCCATCCGTCACCCGCTGACCATTTTGTTTGGCTATATTACCATGTTTATTCTGGGCATGTGTGTGCGCTCCTTTGTCAGTGCACCCAAACGTCATTGGGACTCCCTCATCGCGTTGATCGTTCACTTTACCATTAGTGCATTGGTTTTTGTTTACCTGGGTTGGCTTACGTGGTTGCTGGCGGCCGTTATCCCATTTTTGATCGCCTTTATGGTAGGATCGTATTTGTTTTATGCGCAGCATAATTTTCCGGGTGTAACCTTCCGCGAAAAAGATGACTGGTGCTATGAGGAAGCGGCGATGTCATCGAGCAGCTATATGGTGATGAATCCTTTTTGGAAATGGGTGACAGCGAATATCGGTTATCATCATATCCATCATATCAATTCACGCATTCCGTTTTACCGTCTTCCCGAAGTAATGGACAAGCTTCCGCAATTAAAGGAAGCAAAAACAACCACATTGAATCCCTGGGATATCGTGGCCTGTTTCCGGTTGAAGGTTTGGGATCCGGGTACCAATTCCATGGTGGGACTTAAAGATGTGTACTACCAACAGCCCGCCATAAACGCGATAACAACCGCTAGTTAGAACTAAACTATACATTACGTGCAAATCCCTCCCGACGAGTCGGGAGGGATTTTTAGTTATATTTACCTATCCTCAAACAGGATGCTGGCATCTATGATAAAAACAAGCACGCAGGCGGACCCATCCAACCTCGTTGATAGATTTTATCCGCCTAAAG
>JAJKIL010000248.1 GCA_021154515.1 Niastella sp.
AAACATGTTTACATTATCGCAGTTATTATACGGCTTGTAAGGCACCCATTTCCAAAGATTATAAGCAGCATTATATTCTGCTCCCGCCAGTAACCTGTTACTGCTGTAAGCAAACAGGTCAACACCCTGATTATACGCTACCTGGCAGGCATAGGCAAGAAATCCAAGTCCAAGCATAGCATGTGCCTGGTCACGGCCACTTTCCTGCCACTGACCCATACCATTGGGATGAATATAATAAACAGCATTGGTGATGGCCCCATTACCGGCGCCTGTTTTAAAATAATTTATGCCTTCATTGAATTTGGCCGTATCATCAAGCAGCACCCCCATACTTATGAGCGCGCCTATATTGCAGGCATCCCAGTTGGCGAAGTAATGACTGTCGCAGGTACCATTGTGATTGGTAAGAAAATCATGACAAACGGGATACAACCAGGTGCTCATCATATTTTTAAACCGGCTGAGATCTGAAGAAGCCCAGCCCGGATACAACCGCAGCACTTCTGCTGCTATTGCAAAATCCATAACGGCAATGCCCATTAAGCCGGGAATGTCTGTTCCTGTTGGTACCTGGTTCACGGCAGCGCTCCACCCGTTTAAATTACGTACAGCACAGGCGGCGAAAGTAGTATCACCTGAAATATACCAGCGCAAAGCATTCAAATAAGCAGCATGCGCATCCGCATCGGCCCGCTGACGGCTGGCGCCCATATTTGCCTGCGGGGCGGCGGAATATGTGTTTTTTGCTTTTGAATCAGTTATCAGCACATTCCAGTCGTCTATCCATGGATGCGCAGCGGCAGCTACTTTTGTTTTCATCCGGTCAAGGTCGGTTTGCGTATGCAGACCGCCGGGATGAACAAAAGTTTGTGCGGTTACATATTTTAATAAAAGAAAAGAAAATAGCAGCAATAGCAAGCATTTGTTAGGCCTGAATTTTCCCATATGTTTTGCTTTTTGGTTTTACCAATCGTTAGATGAAATGAACAGCCGTTATATAGTGCTTAGGAGATCATAGCTGTAACCAAATTCTAAGGGTTTGAATTTCCTGGGGCTATTATCAAAAATATTATCATATAAAAGGAAACAGGGGGGAGATTTCAGTATAAAAAGGGGGTGGTTTTCGGATTTTTAAGCCATAAGCGCACAAATTACCGCATTTGATATATGATGGGCATATAAGTAACAATGCTTACATTTAAGTATTGGTGACCATTAAACTTACTGATGAAAAAAAATATTTAGTTACATGACAACTAAAATGAATTTCTTCCTGCTGATCTTCGCCATTACAGGCTTTACAAATTGCAAAACCAGTCAAATGAACCACTCATCTACAACAGAAATTGGAATGTTTAAGGTGGCAATACTTTATCCGAATGGGGAAGATAAAACCTTTGACATGGACTATTATGAAAAAAAACACATGCCAATGGTAGCTGGATTTTTAGGCAAAAATTTGAAATTTTATGAAATTGATAAGGGCATAGCAGGCAGAACCCCCAATGACAAAGTTCCTTTTGCGGCTATAGGTTATTTCTACATTAATGATGTTGCTGAATATAATAAAGCAATCGCACAAAATAGAGATGCCGTTATCAGTGACTTTAAAAATTACACCAACATTCAGCCTGTTGTACAAATTAGTGAAATTAAACAGGTGGTATACCCTGCCGCAAAGTAAAGAATAGAATCCCTAAAAATCGTTTGTCTTTCAATGGCAACCTTCAACCACTCGCGCACCAATATTATCCGGTATATTCTGATCAGCGTATTTATTATTATCCTGGTCCAATTATTTAACCTGCAGGTGCTTTCGGGCAAGTATCGCCGGGACGCTTTCAATAACGCTGTATTTCCAAAAGTAAAGTACCCGGGCAGAGGCATTATTTTCGATCGTAACGGTAAGGCCATATTAAACAATGCCATCCTGTATGACCTGGTTGTAACACCAAAGGAAGTCAGGGCAGTAGACACTACAGAGCTTTGCGCATTACTGGGTATTGACGTGGCAGAATTCAATAAACGCCTTCGCGATGCCCGTATCAGGAATGGTGGTTACCGTCCATCCCTGTTCGCGCCACTGCTGCCTGAAGCTGTACATGTCCGTTTAGATGAAAATATATGGAAGTACCCTGGTTTCACTTTAGTTGAACGACCTGTGCGTGTTTATCCATACAATGCCGGCGCCCATCTCCTGGGCTATATTGGAGAAGCAGATTCGGCAATCATTAAACGGTCGGGCGGATTCTACAGGATCGGCGATTATGTAGGCCGCTCTGGCCTGGAAAGTACATATGAAAATGTTCTCATGGGACAGCGTGGCGTAGAATACCTGCTAAAAGATAACCTAAACAGGTTAGTAGGCAGTTACGAGAATGGCAGCTACGATACGGCTGCGGTTGCCGGGCGTAATCTACATACGTGTCTTGACATAGAGCTACAAATGCTGGCCGAAAAGCTGCTGAGGGGAAAAGTGGGCGCCGTTGTTGCGCTTGATCCCAAAACCGGAGGCGTACTGGCTATGGCATCCAGCCCCGATTTTAATCCTAATGATCTGGCCGGTCCATCCAGGCAAAAAAATTATTCGCGGTTGGTGCTGGATGTGGCAAGCCCTATGTTAAACAGAGCGATCAAAGGACAATACCCCCCTGGTTCAACTTATAAACCGATGGGGGCATTAATTGCCCTGGAAGAAGGCCTCATTACATCTGCCAGTAGCTATGACTGTCACGGAACTTATTACGGTTGTAACCGCCCATTGAATTGTACGGAAAAACAGTCAGGGCATGCGGCCAATCTAAGATTGGCAATTGCCTGGTCCTGTAACTCTTTTTTTTCGGATGTTATTAAAAAGACAATCGATAACCCGGCTTATAATGATCCACGTAAGGGATTAACAGCATGGAAAGCGTATATGTCGGCTTTCGGTATGGGACATAGAACAGGAATTGACCTGCCGAGCGAAGATGGTGGCAATGTGCCGGATACCGGTCAATATGATAAAGCATATCGCGGCTTATGGAATTCATGTACCATGACGGGCGGAGGATTAGGGATAGGGCAGGATAAGATGCTGGCTACTCCCCTGCAAATGGCGAATGCGATGTGTCTTATTGCCAACAAGGGCTTTTATTTTACCCCACACCTGGTAAACAGGATTGAAGCAGAGAATTCAAACGATACGCTGCTGAAAAAATACCGCGTAAAACACGAGGTGCTTACGCACATTGCACCTGATGTATATGATGTGGTGACTGCCGGCATGCAGGATGTTGTAGAGAAGGGAACTGCCAAAACTGCCCGCATTCCCGGAATTAACATCTGCGCCAAAACCGGCACTGCACAAAATATGATCCTGCTCGACGGCAAACGTTATGAACTAAAGGAGAACTCCACTTTTGTATGTTTTGCGCCCCGGGAAGATCCAAAGATCGCTATAGCAGTTGTTGTGGAAAATGCAGGTGCTGGTGGTACATGGGCCGGCCCTATTGCGTCGCTCTTAGTAGAAAAGTACTTGCGGGATACATTATCAGGCGAACGGGTTAGAAAGGTTGAAGAGATTGCCGCTACTGATCTGATGCCCACTCACCTTGCAAGAGTGCAGTACAAGGCCGATTCAACACGAGGGTTTGAATGGTTCAAAATTACCAGGGACAGTAGTTATATCCGTAATTACTTAAAACCAGGCGCCCCGTTTGTTCCGCCGGTATTAAGAAAAAAGCGTTGATTGGCCGCAACGTTGCCCGGGAGTTACGCGAATCCGTACACCAGATTGTTCGCTTTCGTACAGTTAAAGGAGAATTTTGTTCCCGAAACCTTTGGCCTGTAAGGTCTTACAGATTGGCATATGCGTTGAATCAGCTTCCAGTCAATAAACTTAATATACAACATATGAAAATTATTACCACCGTTTTGCTGTTGGGTTCGTTACTGGCAGCAGGCGCCCTCTCAGCACAGCAAACAGAAACCAGAAAAGTTCCTGACTTTATCAAATTGGACATTGGCGGCAGTTTCGACGCCGTACTTCGGCACGGAAACGAAACATCGGTAAAGATCATTACGGAGAATATTGATCCTAAAAAGATCCTTACCGAAACAAGCGGCAACAGATTGAAGGTCTCCCTGGAAAAAGGTTTTTATCATGACATAAAGATCAAACTGGAGATTACCTATAAAGATCTTGATGTACTTAACAAATCCGGTTCCGGTAATCTCACCTGTGAATCTGATCTCGGTGGCGCCGGCGACATTGATCTTAGCTTAAGCGGCTCCGGAAATATGACCATTAACGGAACCGTTAAAGGAACCAATATCTCTATCCTGAGAAGCGGCAGCGGCAATATGAAACTCGCCCGTTTGCAGTCCGACCGTTCAAATATGGTTTTTTCGGGTTCCGGCAACTTTGAAGTCGCCGACGGTGCTGCAAAAACACAAACCATCCATCTGAGCGGTTCCGGTAATGTAAGCGCCTATGGATTGAAAACCGAAACCTGCGCCGCGGTTGTATCTGGTTCAGGCGAAATTAAAGTAAGCGTAAGCAATTCAATTGAAGCTACCATAACCGGCTCCGGCAATATCGAATACCGCGGCAATGCCCAGGTAACCAAATTAGCCGTGCACGGTTCCGGCAGGATCAGCAAAAAAAGCTAAAATCATCCATTACCTTGCCTATAGAGCAGGATGCCCGCTTCAACAAAAGGACTATTTTTACGCATTTGAAATCAAATTGTCAATGAGTAAACAAGTTCCTGTAGTTAAGTATAACACCAGTTATCCGTCAATTGAAGACCTGCGCAACAAAGCCAGGAGAAAAATCCCAAAATTTGCCTTTGAATACCTCGATGGGGGCTGTAATGAAGATGTAAACCTGCATAAAAACACGGCAGAGATCAGAGAGGTGGAATTGGCCCCTTATTATTTGAGCAAACACAAAGGGTCGAGCCTGCAAACCGAATTGTTCGGTCATGTGTACGATGCTCCTTTTGGTATTGCGCCTGTTGGGCTACAGGGACTTATCTGGCCCAATTCGCCGCATATCCTTGCCAAAGCCGCCATGGAGCATAATATTCCCTTTATACTGAGCACAGTTACCACAGCCGATATTGAAACCATCAGCCAGATAACGGAAGGCCGGGCCTGGTACCAGCTGTACCACCCTGCCGAAGATGGGGTGCGCGATGATATTTTAAAGCGGCTCGAAGCCGCCCAATACCCCGTGCTGGTATTGCTCAGCGATGTACCATCATTCGGGTTCAGACCAAGAGACATTCGCAATGGGCTGGCCATGCCGCCAAGAATGACCCTGAAAAACATTCTTCAGATCATGACGCGACCTGAGTGGGCATTAAAAACATTGATGTACGGTACGCCTAATTTTGCTACGCTGAAGCCCTATATGCCAAAGGGATTAAACATGAAACAGCTGGGGCTTTTCATGAATCGCACGTTTGCCGGCAGACTGAATGCGGATAAAATAGCCCCCATTCGTGATAAATGGAAGGGAAAAATTGTAGTGAAAGGTATTGCCACCGAGGCCGATACTGAAATGTGCATCAAGCTGGGCGTAGATGGCATTGTAGTTTCCAACCACGGCGGCAGGCAGCTCGATGCCGGTCAGTCGGCCATAAAATCGATGCATCCGATCATCGATCGCTATAAAGGGAAAATAAAAATTATGATGGACAGCGGGCTGCGTTCAGGTCCGGATGTAGCGAGGGTAATGGCCAGTGGCGCCGATTTTACCTTTATGGGCCGGTCGTTTATGTACAGCGTAGCTGCCCTGGGCGATGAGGGTGGTAATCATGTGATCGCTATGCTGAAAACACAATTGCAGCAGGTAATGGACCAGGTTTGTTGTGAAAAGATCTATGACCTGCCGAAGCATATTATCAAATAAGATCGCACGAAATTTGAAACGAGGCGTCACAGGTTGACGCCTTTTTTTTATGCAACCCTCCTCCTCAGCTTTATTCCGCCGATATTAAGAAAAAGCCGTTCACAGCCTGCTTTTTAATAATTTTATGGCCTCAGAACGGCATTGATGCAACAACCAACCAACGGCAATGAATTAATAATACGGGTAGTGCAGGGCGATGAGATCGCCTTTGGACAGTTGTTCCGGCAATACAAGAACAAGCTTTACTCCTTTATTTTCCACCTTAGTGGCAGTGCCACCATTGCCGAAGACGTGTTGCAGGAGGTATTTTTAAAGATCTGGCGCGACCGCAACCTGCTTACCGGCATCGACAATTTTAACGCCTACCTGTACCGCATGGCGCAAAACACGGCTATTAATGTATTACGCCGCCAAAGCCGGGAAGCCCTGCTGCTGAACGAAGTGCAGCGACTGGCGCCGGAAGGGGTTCAGGGTGATGAATTGCTCGCCGCCAAAGAAGTGCGAACCGCCCTGCAACAGGCCATCAACAACCTGCCGCCCCAACAACGAAAGGTGTACCAGTTGGGTCAGGAACAGGGACTTACTTACGAGCAGATCGCCGACTCCCTCGGCATTTCCACTTCCACCGTTCGCAATCACATGGTGCAGGCCCTGAAAGCCATCCGGGAATATATCGCGCTCCACTTCCCTACCCTTCTTATCTACCTCGTTCCGATGTTAGCCATGATGATGACTTAAAAAATATTTTTCTGGCGACTAGACTTCTCCTTCCGGCGGTTTGTCACACCTATACACGATCACAATTCCATAACCTTTTTATAACCTTTCCGAAACACGTTTAAGCCATGTCTCAACAAAGACTACAGGATCTACTTGATAAATTATTAACCGACGATTGCACAGCCGCCGAAAAGCAGGAACTGTTTCAACTGATTGAATCAGTGGAAGATGACCCGCAATTACAGGAGGTGTTGGAAGGCGCATGGATGCGCTATCACCAACCCGGTCATGTTGTTGCAGAAGATCGCTCGGCTGCCATCCTGAAAAATATCCTGAACGAAAACCAGGTAGTGCCCCTGCGCAGAAAAAGAAAGCTATGGCCCTATATGGCTGCCGCTTCGGTGGTAGTACTGATTGGTTTGGGAATTTACCGCCTGTCGCTGCCCACAGCATAAGGACCGGTTAAACCCCATATAGCAGCGATCACCAATGATGTGAAAGCGCCCGATAAAAGCAAAGCGACCTTAACCCTGGCTGGCGGACAACAGATCTTGCTCGACCAGGCACAAAGCGGAACGCTGGCAACAGAAAACGGCATGCGCGTGGTAAAAGAGAAAGACGGTCAACTGGCGTACGAAAGAACAGGAGCCAGCAACATGCCAACCGCCTATAATACATTGAACAATCCGAGAGGTAGCCGGGTAGTAACGCTTACCCTGCCCGATGGTACCAGGGTTTGGATGAATGCAGGCACCTCGCTTACTTATCCGACTGCTTTTGCCGCCAATGAAAGAAAAGTAGCGTTGACCGGTGAAGCCTATTTTGAAGTAGCGAAGGACCCCCGAAAACCATTCAGCGTACATTTCGTATCAGCAGGTAGAGAGGGAAATGTAGAAGTATTAGGTACTCACTTTAATATTAACGCGTACGATGACGAACCGGCAGTAAATACAACCTTATTGGAAGGTGCTGTAAAAGTGAAGTCAGAATTAGGAAACATTATTTTAAAACCTGGCGAACAGGCATCCTTATCCCATTCCTCCCAAACATCCCACCCCATCCCAGTTCAGACAGTGATGGCCTGGAAGAATGGATTGTTCGATTACAAACGCAGTGATATAACAGAAGTATTGCGCGATGCGGCCCGGTGGTACGATATTGATATTGTGTATGCAGGCAATCGTCCCAACGACACTTTTACCGGTGGCATAGACCGCACGGCCACCTTAACAGAGCTGTTGACCATTTTACAGATGACGGGTGTACGCTTTAAACTGGAAGGAAGAAAATTGATCGTGTTGAGTGGTAAATAACAAACGGAGACAAGTGATCCGAAAAAACCGCCCCGAATTGGCGTTCGGAGCGGCGAGTAAGTCGGGATCATTTTTTATAAAAAGTCGGGCAGACTTAATTATTGTTAAACCGTCTGAACGGATCCATCCGGAATGACCCAAACCAACCAAAACTATGCAGTTACAGGCGAACGGCAAAATATTGCCGTACCCATCACTAAAAACGCTTTTGATGATGAAGTTTACGGCTTTTCTGATCCTGGCCACCTGCTTACAGTTACAGGCCAACACGTATGCGCAAACCATTACATTGAATGTAAAGAACAGCCCCCTGGAATTTGTATTGGGACAGTTAAAAAAACAGAGTGGTTACCAGTTCTTTTACAAAGATGCTGCGCTGCGCAATGCCAAACCAGTAACCCTGGAAGTAAGCAATCGCCCTTTTGAAGAAGTACTGAACCTGTGTTTGAAAGACCAGCCTTTGAGCTGGAGCATTGTGAAAAATACAGTAGTGATCCTGGAAAAAGAGCAGGACCGCTCCATTGCCCGCACAGACACGGTTCCGCAAAATCAGGCCACCGGCGCTCCGCAAACCGTTAGCGGTACTTTGCTGGAGAATACCGGTAAACCCATAAGCGGTGCAGCAGTAGCGCTTACTGCTGCCAATCAGGGCAGTACCCGGTATAGCTATACCGATGAGCAGGGCGTTTTCTCCTTTCCCGAAGTACCCCCCGGCTCCTACTCTATCATCATTACACACGTTACTTATAACCGGGTTGACAGAAAAGTTAAAGTAACCAACGCCCCGGTTTCCCTGCACCTGAGCATGGCGCCTTATACAGATGAGCAAAAGGAAGTGGAAGTAGTCATGAACAACGGTTACCAGTCAAAAAGCAAAGCCACCCAAACCGGTTCTGCCAATGTGATCTCCGCCAAAGAAATGGAAGCCAGTCCTTCTACCAATATTTTGGAGCGGCTGGAAGGTAAGGTGCCAGGCGTATTGTTCGATGTTCGTAACAACCGCATCCAGGTAAGGGGTACAAATGGTCTTAATACTACCCTCGGCCTGGTTGCCCCGCTTATTGTTATTGACGGGTTTCCCGCCATTGATCAAAACCTCACCAATATACCCAGTGCATCAGTAGACAGAAACCCTGCTACCTCCAAGATCATCAACGCCACCGGTAACGCCATCCTCAGCACCCTTAACCCCAACGATATTGAAAGTATTACCTTTTTAAAAGATGCAGCAGCTGCTGCCATCTGGGGCTCCATGGCGGCCAATGGTGTTATTGTTATTGAAACCAAACGAGGTAAAAGAGGTACGCCACAGGTAAACCTGAATACAACGCTCAGCGTTTCCAACCCGGCCAATTTTAAAAACCTCAAAACCATGTCCAGCGCTGAATACATCGATCTTGAAAAAGAGCTATTCAACCTGAACATGTATTACGACCCTACCACCAGCTGGAAATTCCAGGAAGTAAGCGATGTTATTAATACGATGTTCCGCGCTAAACGCGGCGAGATCACTGCCGCACAAGGCGATTCTATCCTGGATGTGCTAGGCAGCCGTAATAACCGGAGTCAGATAAAAGATCACCTGTTGCAACGCGCCGTTACGCAACAATACAACCTGAGCCTTTCGGGCGCCGGAGACAACAATACCTATTATATAGCCGGCAACTATACCCGCAACGTACCGGTATATAAAAGCAACGCCAATCAGAACTATTACATCACCTCCAATACCACCAACGACTTCTTTAAAAGACGCCTCACCGTTGGTACCAACTTAAACTACACCTATGCCCAAAGCAAGATCAATACAGCCGCCATCAATGCCCTGAGCGTTGGCCCTACGGGTTTGCGCTCTTACGAAATGCTGGCAGACGAAAATGGCGCCCCCATACAAAGAAGCATTGACTTCACCAGGAGAGTAACCGATAGTTTTACGCGCCTGGGTTATCTGCCATGGACCTATAACCCCATCGATGAATTGAAATACAACAATTTCATTGATGCCAAAAGCACTATCCGCATGCGGTTATCTGCCAAAGGGGTGCTCACCAGTTGGTTAAGCATGGAAGTATCAGGCCAGTTGCAACGCAGCACCGACCAGCAGGATAATTTGCAGAACAAGGACAGCTACCTTACCCGCCAGATCTTGAACATGGCCACTACCTATAATACCACTACCAAAAAAGTAGTGAACGGTATTCCGGTAGGCGGCATTTATAAAATGGCCAGTGTACGTGGCGAAGATTATGGTTTACGTGGTCAGTTTAATATTAACAAGTCGTTTAAAGACCACCACTTCAAGGTGATCGCAGGTTCGGAGATCAGGCAAAGTAAAGTAACCGGCACGCAGCAAACGCTGTACGGATATGATGAAGACCTTGGCTCCTCAGTGGTCGTTAACCCTGGTGTAGCTTACAGTACATTAATGGGTGGTACCACTACCCTTGGCTCACAGGACAACCTTATTTACAGAAGCATCAGAAGATACCTGTCGTATTACGGCATGCTCGACTATGGATGGAAGAACAAATACTTTTTATCAGGTAGTTTACGCTACGACGATGCCAATATAGTGGGTGTAGACAGAAGGAACCGTGCGCAGCCATTATGGTCAATGGGAGGCCGCTGGAATGTCAGCAGCGAACCGTTCCTGCAAAATACCTATCCGTTGAACCGGCTGAGCCTGCGCGCCACCTATGGTGTTGGCGGCAATGCGCCTAACGGTGGTCAAAACTATACCACGGTAAACATAGGCTCAACAGATCCATACTCCCTGCTGCCTTTTGTTTCTATTGGCTCACCAGCCAATCCTATGTTGGGCTGGGAAACTACCAAAACGGCCAACTTTGGTCTTGATGCCGGTTTCTTTAACGAACGCATCAACCTTACTGTAGATGTATACAAAAAGGTAACCGAAAATATCCTCTATAACCTGCCCGTTAACGCTACCTATGGTGCCAACATCTTACAGGTGAATGCCGCTTCATTAAAAGGTCACGGTGTGGAAGCAGCGCTTACCGCTGTTCCTGTAAAAACACCGAACTGGCGCTGGACCACCAACTTCAACCTTGCCTTCAACACCAATAAAGTAACCGACAACCGCTTCCCCAACAATACCGGTAGCATTGGCGGTAACCAGATGGTCTACAACAACTACCCTAACGACTATGTGTTTGCGTATGCATGGGCTGGCCTTGACAGTGTAGGGCAAACTCAGCTATACGATTCAACCGGTAAAAAACTGAACTCATTGGCAAGCAGCACCACCAAAAAACAAATGAAGTATATGGGGCGTTCCACCGCTCCTTATTTTGGCGGGTTCACCAATACCGTTCAGTATAAGAACTTCACCCTTAGCGCCCGTATCACTTTCTATATGGGTTATGTATTCAGGAAGATGGATATTACCAGTAGCTATCCCAGCAGCAGCAGTGGTGGTTTAACCGGATTGCTGAACAACAGCCAGGTACTGGCCGGCAGATGGCGCCAGGCAGGCGATGAAGCTACCGCCAAAGTACCCGGTTTGGCCAAAATAAACTTAAACAGCCTTGAATGGTATAAAAATGCCGACATCAATGTGCTCGATGCCAGCAACATCCGTTTTCAACAGTTAACCCTTGGTTATTCATTGCCACAAACCGTGATCAACAAAATAAAAGCGTTCAAATCGATCACCGCCAATGCTACGGTAAGCAACCTGGGTATTATCTGGCGCGCCAATAAAGAAGGCATCGACCCCGATTATGCTAATAACAGCAACTTTACCAACCTGCCGCCCAGTGTGAATTATACGTTCAACCTTAACTTTTCATTCTAACAACCGGGAATCAATGAAAAAATTACTATATACCATATCAGCGCTGGCAGTCTTAGCTACTACCGCCTGTCGCAAGTATGTTGAAATCTCTCCCGTAAACGTTCGGGAATTAAAATACACCAAAGATTACCAGGGGCTGCTGTACAACAGCTTGGGGTTAATGGAAAAAAACTACCTGTATCCTTTATACGCCAGTGATGAAGTATGGACCGCCGACGGAACAGTATGGCAAACCAACCTGAACATCAACGCCGGCTATGCCTATTGCTGGCTACCCAAAATATGGACCGAAACACAGGAAGACCAGGACTGGGCCAACCAGTATACGATCATCTACAACACCAATTTGGTAGTGAACGAGGTAATGAGCAGCGAAGGCGGCACCGATGCGGATAAGATAAAAGCTTATGCTGAAGCCCTGGTGCATCGCGCTCATGCTTATTATACCCTGGTGAATGTTTACGCCAAACAATACGATTCAACTACTGCCGCTACGGACCCCGGCGTGCCCGTTGTATTGCAGACCAACTTCTCTTCCAACCTTAAAAGAGTATCGGTGGCAGGCGTATATGACCAGATAGTAAGCGACCTGCAAACGGCCCTGCCTAACCTGGCCCCCACACCGGATGTGATCACCAATCCATCCCAGGCAGCCGTGTATGCCATGCTGTCGAAAGTATACCTGCACAAACGCGAGTTTACAAAAGCTGGTCTGTATGCCGACAGTGCGCTGCAACTTAAAAATACACTGGTGGACCTGAATGCATATGCCGCCGCACCTGCCACCTACCCCGGCAAAATGAACGACCCGGAGAATATTTTCTCCAAAACCGTTAACGGTTTTCTCACCACAGTACCATTAAGTAACGATCTGATGAACCTTTTCGATACTATCAACGACTTGCGGTATAAACTGTTCACACTGCCAGGCGCCTCTATAGGTGGGGCTAACTTTACCAACCGCGGTTATTACAAACACCGCCTGGTAAACCAGGGCATTTATGTAGGTCCTAAAGTGCCTGAGATGATGTTGATCAAAGCAGAGTGTGAAGCCCGCGCCGGAAATACAAGTACAGCTGTAAGCATACTGAACAACCTGCGTAAAAAGCGTTTGGTAACTACAGGATACACCGATCTTACTGCCACTGACGCACAGCAGGCATTGCAACTGGTGATCACCGAAAGAAGAAAAGAACTGATGGGCACGGGCGCCCGCTGGTTCGATCAGCGCCGTTTGCAAAAAGACAATGGTTTTATCTCAACCGTTAGCCGTCCGTTCAAGGGCGTTATCTATACACTCGAACCCGGCAGCAACGAATATACATTTGCCATTTCAGACAAATACATTCTCCTGAACCCTGAAATAGAACAGAACCCCCGTTAAGGAAAAGGAAAGTATAGCCAGCCCGGCCCCCTCCCTGACCCTCCCCCGGTTGGGGGAGGGAAGGAACGGGTAGAAAATGAGTAATTGATTTTTTTAACAAACACCATTATGTTTATTACCAAGCGTAAGATGAGTTTTATTGCCATTTGCAGTTTACTGATGGCAATGAATGTACAGGCACAGCGTAAACATCAGGCAGACACAGCAATGATAAAACCGGTAGACACTACCCGTAAACCGGCTGTGGCGCCACCGCCCGCCATTAAACCTTATAAGGATGTAATTACAGCCGACATGAGATCCAGCAGGGGTTTTATCACCGTGCACCAGAAGGACGACAAGTTCTTTTTTGAAGTACCCAACAACATCCTCGGCAGGGATATCCTGATCGTAAGCCGCGTATCCAAAGCCAGCGCCGAAATGCGCAACGGCAGCAGCGGTTATGCCGGCGACCAGATCGGTGAAACCGTGTTCCGTTTTGAAAAAGGACCTAACAAGAAATTGTTCCTGCGCCGCATTTTTTACCTGGAGTATGAAAGCGACAGCACCCAGCCCATGTTTGCCGGCGTACAAAAGAACAACGTACAGGCCATTTCCGCCGCCTTCCCCGTAGCCGCTTATAAACCAGACTCATCCGCTATGGTAGTAGATGTAACGGAGTTCCTGAACAGCGATAACGACGTACTCTATTTCCAGAAAAAACAATTTAAGGACCGCGCCGGTATGGGCGCCCAGCAGAACGATCGCAGTTATATCGACTACGTTCATTCCTATGCTTCCAATGTGGAAATACATGCGGTAAAAACATATACAGCTGGCCTGAACCCTACTGCCAGCAACTATACAGTTGAGCTGAACTCCTCACTGGTATTGTTACCCGCTACTCCCATGCAGCCCCGTTTGTTTGACAAACGCGTTGGATACTTTGTAACAGGCCATCGCGATTTTGAAGCTAATGCACAGGGTGTTGAAGACAAAATATATGCAGTACGCTGGAAGCTTGAACCCAAACCCGAAGATGTAGAGAAATACAAACGCGGCGAACTGGTGGAACCAGCCAAACCCATTGTGTTTTACATTGATCCCGTAACCCCTAAAAAATGGGTGCCTTATTTGATACAAGGGGTGAACGACTGGCAGAAGGCTTTTGAAAAAGCCGGTTTTAAAAATGCCATCTATGCACGTGAAGCCCCCACCAAAGAAGAAGACAGCACCTGGAGCATCGATGACGCTACGCACAGCGCCATCATCTACCGCCCTTCAGTGATCGCCAACGCCATGGGGCCCAGCGTAGCCGACCCCCGCAGTGGCGAGATCATAGAGAGCCATATTTTCTGGTACCACAACGTAATGGCCCTGCTGAGCAGTTGGTATATGGCACAGTGCGGCGCCGTAGATCCCAACGCGCTGCACCTGCAATTGAGCGATAGCTTAATGGGAACATTGATCCGTTTTGTATCGAGCCATGAAGTAGGTCATACCCTGGGCCTCAGGCACAACTTCGGTTCCAGCTCTACCGTGCCGGTTGAGAAACTGCGTGATAAAGCCTGGGTAGAAGCACATGGCCACACCCCTTCTATTATGGACTATGCCCGTTTTAATTACGTAGCACAGCCCGAAGATCATATTTCAGAAAAAGGGTTGTTTCCCCGGATCAATGATTACGACAACTGGGCTATTCAGTGGGGTTATACCTGGCAGCCTGAATTCAAAAATGAGTTCGACGAGCAGAAAGCACTGGTTAAAGTTGTAAGCGATAGCCTGGCTAAAAACGACCGCCTGTGGTTTGGCAGCGAAACAAGCTTTACCGACGATCGTTGCCAGAACGAAGACCTGAGCGATGATGTGGTAAAAGCAGGTGAATACGGTATCAAGAACCTGAAAAGGTTAGTACCCGGTATTTTGAAATGGGCAACCGTTGCCAAAGAGGATTTTGAAAAACCCTTCTACATGTACAAGACCCTGTTCAGCCAGTTTAACCTGTACCTGGGTCATGCCACTAATATTGTAGGCAGCATTGAAAAAAACGATAAAATAGGCGCGCAAAGTGGTGCTGTATACGAAGCCACCGGCTACGAAAAGCAAAAGAACGCCGTACAGTTCCTGGCACGCAATCTGTTTACAACGCCTTTGTGGTTAAAGAACAACGACATGCTGAACAAAACCAGCGTGAACTTTCAGACAGAGGTGAATCAAATGCAAAACGGGATCATCACAGCCCTTCTTTCAAGGAACAGAATGGGCCGGATGTTGTGGATGGAGCAAAACAATGAGGCCGGCAAAAAAGCCTACACCCTCAGCGAAATGCTGCAGGACCTGAACAAAGCCATCTTCACTGAAGTATATGCTGGTAAAAGCGTAGACATTTACCGCCGCGGTTTGCAAAAAACATATGTAAGCCGTTTATTGCAGCAGGTATTTACGCAGATAAACGATGGCGATATCTCTACCATGATAGTACCTTTTGGCTACAACTATGTAAACTCTGATGCGTATGCATTGTTACGCGATAATCTGAAGCAGCTGCTGACGCTGGTAAAACAGGCAAAAGCCGGCGCTGTTGACAAATATACCCGCCTGCACCTGCAAGACCTGGAGAACAGGATCACCATCAATTTCAACGCTGAAAAGAAAGGATAAACCTGTTGAACTTATTCCTATGAAAACCTGGGGGCTGGCCAAAAGGTCGGCCCTTACTTTTTGGAACTATTCAGGCTACCTTCTCATGCTTTCCCTGATCTTTTCCCGGTGTTGCTGGCCCCATGCGGTTAACTCACGCAACACATTCTTTAATGTTTTGCTATAGGCTGTTGCTTCATAAATGATGGTAACCGGCCTGGTAGGATGTACATTCCGTTTAATAAAATCGTTTAACTCCAGATCCTTTAACTCCTGCGCCAGAATTTTTGGAGAGATGCCGCTGACCTCATTTTGAATTTCATTGAACCGTTTCGGTGATTGTACAAGACATAAGATCAACGGTAATTTCCACTTTCCGCCAAGCACGTATAATGAATCGAGTACATACTTAAGCGAATTGGCGCATGCTTCTTTATCAGGGATATTATCATCAGTCATCATTGCCCAAATTTACTGACTTTCCTAAACGAAAGCGCTTTCCTTCAGGAAAGTACTATCGTTTTGATAGTTGCCCGCTCTACTTTTGTTCCCGAATAACATCTAATTAAAATTTTTATGAAACGTATCCTCCATTTAATGTCGAGCATTCAGGGAAATCAGTCGTACAGCATCAAACTGGGCAACGCCATCGTTGAAAAAGTGATCGAAAAGTATCCGGGGAGTACCGTGGAAGAATTGAACCTGGTTGAGCTGGAGATCCCACATCTCAACCCCACCCTCCTTCAGTCTATGGTTATCCCTGGCGACCAATTGACTGCTGAAGCTAAAGAGTCCCTGCGCTACTCAGACGCCGCTGTAAAACAATTGATGGCATCAGATATCATTGTTATTGGCGCGCCGCTTATTAACTTCACTATTCCTACCACGCTAAAGTCCTGGATCGACCATATTACGCGTATCGGAATAACGTTTAGTTATAATCAAAATGGCCCGGTAGGTTTGGTAACCGGCAAAAAGGTGTATGTAGCCATGTCTTCTGGCGGTGTATATTCCGAAGGACCTTCTAAAGCCAATGATTTCGTAGCGCCTTATCTAAAAGCATTCCTTGGGTTTTTAGGCATGACCGATCTTACGGTTTTTCGTGCAGAAGGTGTAAAGGTCCCGGGCATCAAAGAACAAGCCCTTGAAAAAGGCATTGCAAGTATAGTTATCGATTAATTACTGAGGGTTGTTTATGGCGGAGAAATTCGCCATCCCCTTTTACCTTACGCCGGCTCCTAAAAATTTATTGGAAAAAGCTTCCCGGTAATATTCTTTGGCAGTTGAAAACAAATGTCTAATTTACATGTAATGTTATTTTTGCCATATTGAATAACTGAGAATCCCCGGTGTATGGATTACGGACTGCTTGCCGATAACGTATTGCTTAAGCTATTGAAAATAAGCGATGAACTTGCTTATAAAGAGCTTTATGTACGCTATTGGCGAAGGCTGTACCGCTCGGCCGTAAGCAAAACGAATAGTAAGGAAGTAGCTGAAGACATTGTTCAAAGTGTATTCACCGATCTTTGGGACCGCAGGGAAAGCCACCAGATAAACAGCATCACCGCCTACCTTGAAACTGCAGTAAAATACCAGATAATCAACTACATCAAGTCGGCCATTTCAAAACGCACGCAATACGCGGGTTTCGGCGAATTGCAAAAAGCCGAAGAAAATTCCGCCGATCTTCCCTTGCTGGTGCAGGAACTGAACACAGCTATTGATAAAGCGATCAGTCAGTTACCGCAAAAAACGCAGACGATCTTCCGCCTGAGCCGTTTTGAAAAACAATCCAATAAAGATATTTCCCGCATCATGGACCTCTCTGAAAAGGCCGTGGAATATCATATTACACAATCCCTTAAATCACTGCGCTTCTTCTTACGCGATTTCATTCTCGTTGACTTTATACTGCTCTTGTTTATAAACAGCATTAATTGAGACCTGCCGGCCGCAAAAAAAAATCACCATTTCTTTTAGGGTAAACAAGGGTTGCTTTTACTTATATAATACAAGCGCCAAAATTGTTCTAATGGACCATAAAGCTTTCCGACAGTTACTGAAAAGGTACCTGGATAATTCCTGTACAGATGATGAAAGACAGATCATTGACCAATGGTATGAACTGTTGGACAATGAAAATGTTGACCTCAACGAACGGGAGATGGATGAAGTGGAAAGCCGTCTTTGGAACAAATTGCAATTGGCATCAAGGGAAAAAGCGACCGTACTACCCATCAAAAAACGGAGCGTCTTTTCCTGGAAATACGCCGCAGCTGCCTGTTTGCTGGGATTGGTGCTGTTCAGTGGTATGCTCTGGTTCAGGAGTAATGCGAAAGTCCCTGCACCCGGCACCCTGGTGGCGGCAAAAGTGACCGCCGGATTTCTGGAGCGGGCCAATACCGGCCATACACCTGAAGTCGTGCAACTGGAAGATGGCAGCACAGTTACTATTTATCCGGGTTCCAAACTGGCCTTTCCAAAACATTTTGCCCCGGGAAAAAGAGAAGTGTATCTCGAAGGGGAAGCTTTTTTTAAAGTGAGCAAAAACCCCGGCCGGCCTTTTTTTGTATATAATAATAATATAGTTACTCAAGTGCTGGGCACCAGCTTTGATATTCGTGGAAAGAACGGACAGGTTGAAGTGGCGGTTAAAACCGGCCGGGTGGCCGTGTATGAAAATAAAGAGCAGCTCTCCCTTGATGAAGTGCAGCAGAAATCAAATGGCGTTATTATTACTCCCAACCAGAAAGTGACTTACTACCAGGAAGAACGGCATTTTATCACATCCATAGTAGACCAGCCGGTACCGGTTCCTAAAGAATCAAAAAAAGAAGAAGCGAATTTCCTGTATAATGAAACGCCCCTGTATAAGGTGCTGGCCGATCTGGAAAACACCTACGAACTGGAGATAGTATTGGAGAACGAAAAGCTCAGGAATTGCCTGTTCACCGGCGACCTCACGGGGCAAACCCTGTTCAACAAACTGGAAGGTATTTGCCTGGTCTTTAATGCGACCTATGAAATAAAGGGAACCAAGATATTATTAAAAGCCGCCAAAGAATGTCCTTAAAACTGATTGCTTATTTATAACCAAAAAAAACTGCCATATGAGTCATAATCCAACTTAGACATCTGCAAAAATAAAAGCCAGCAATATTCGCAGTATTGCCGGCCTTAGCGACCCCGCCAAAGGCGGTGGAAGGGTTTTGCCCGCTCTATACATTCACGTTCAAAACCATCACAATTTATGGAAAAAAACTTACTTATTGCTTTAACCCGGTTGGCAATGAGATTGATGATCATTTACATACTGATTGCTGTAACTGTCTTTTCATCGTATGCTGTTCCTGTGCACGGGCAGGAAACGCTGAACAGGAAAATTACCATGGCTGT
>JAJKIL010000249.1 GCA_021154515.1 Niastella sp.
GAAGTAGGCATTGACCAGGCAAAAGCAAACAGGCAATGACCATTTATTACCATTGAAGGCAATCAGTCTATTGATTATCAATAGTGTATATCCAAATTTGCGCATCTGGCCTTTTGTTCTTTCTTTTGCGGTTATTACAAAAACTAACAGTTGTTTCTTAATGATTAGAGAAAGAATACTAGTAATTGGCGCATCGGGCCAAATTGGTGTTGAACTAACCCTGGCCCTGCGTAAGATTTATGGCAATAACAACGTGATTGCCTCAGATCTGCGGGAAGAAAACGATCTCCTGAAAGGTACCGGCCCTTACGTTAGCATAGATGTTATGAACAAGGAAATGCTGCACGTACAGGTTATCAGGCAGAACATTACCCAGATCTATTTGCTGGCAGCCATTCTTTCGGCAACCGGTGAAAAAAATCCCAACCTGGCCTGGCACCTGAACATGCAGGGGTTGCTGAATGTGCTGGACATTGCCCGTGAAGAAAAGATCTACAAAGTATACTGGCCAAGCAGTATTGCGGTTTTCGGTCCTACTTCGCCCAAACAAAACTGTCCGCAGCAAACCATCATTGAGCCTTCTACGGTTTATGGTATCAGCAAGTATGCCGGTGAGTTCTGGTGCAATTACTATTACCAGCGTTATCATGTAGATGTGCGCAGCATTCGTTACCCGGGTTTGATCTCTTATAAATCTGCACCGGGCGGTGGCACTACTGATTATGCAGTTGAAATTTATCACGAAGCACTGGAAGAAAAGAAATATACCTGCTTCCTGAGAGAAGACACCTATCTGCCCATGATGTATATGCCGGATGCCATTAGAGCTACCATTGAATTAATGGAAGCGCCGGTTGCAAACATCTCCGTCCGCACTTCGTACAATGTATCGGCCATGAGTTTCTCGCCCAAAGAGATCAGCGCCGCCATTAAAAATTATATTCCTGAATTCAACATCAGCTACGAACCCGACTACCGGCAATCTATCGCCGACAGCTGGCCGCAAAGTATTGATGATACGGTAGCCCGCAACGACTGGGGCTGGCAACCTGAATACGATCTGAATAAAATGACGAAGGATATGCTGGAAAACCTTCGCCAGCAATAATTAATTGGTACGTATAAATGTCTATCCCGAGATTCCTCGGGATATTTTTTATTTGGATTTTATTAACTGGTAATGCATTAAACTTGCAACAGTTAAATTTGTTTTGATAAGTATTATGAAAAAGATTCCCTGGATGATCGGCTTTATTACCGCTCTTACGCTAAATGCCGCAGCCATTGCTCCCCTGCCCGCCGGCTGGTGGCGTGCCTCCTTACAACGTGCTGATGGCCACACCATCGATTTCAATGTAGCCATGCAATACAAAAATGGCAAACCGGTATGGTTCATCCGTAATGCCACAGAAAAGATACAGGTAACCTGTATTGAACAAAAACAGGATTCCATCCTGGTGCAAATGCCATTGTTTGAATCGGAATTCAGGTTACAACAGGTAAACAACCATACCTTACGGGGAGTGTGGATCAAGGGCACTTCCACTGTAATGCAGGTGATGCCGGTAACATTCGTATATAACCAATCCCAACGATACCCGCAGGCCAAACAAACAAAACAGAAAATTACCGGCCGCTGGGGCGCTACTTTTATCGATAAAAAACCCTATCCTGCTGTAGTTGAGTTCAAACAGAACGGCACGGCGTTAACCGGCACTGTATTAACACCAACGGGTGATTATCGTTACCTGGAAGGCGCTGTAAGCAACGATACGTTACACCTGAGTACTTTCGATGGCAGTCATGCGTATTATTTCAGGGCTACTATCAAAAACGATTCTATGATAGCCGATGGTGAATATTTTTCCGGCGCTACTTCCATTGAAAAGTGGACGGCCTGGAGAGATGAAAAAGCAATAGTTCCCGATACGTTGTCTGCTGTATATATGAAACGCGGTGAGGACCGTTTGCACTTCCGTTTTCCTGACCTCGACAGTAACTTTGTTTCTATGAGCGATCCGCGTTTCCGTAATAAAGTAGTGATCGTTCAGCTCATGGGTTCCTGGTGCCCCAATTGTATGGATGAAACCGCTTTCTTAAGTGAGTACTACAACAACAATAAACAACGGGGTATTGAAATGGTAGCGCTGGCCTATGAAAACAGTACCGATTTTCACCGCTCACAAAAAAGCCTGCGCAGGTTTCAGCAACGGTTCAATATTACCTATCCAATGCTGATCACAGGTGTACGCGCGGCGGATTCATTGCGCACAGAAAAAACATTACCGGAGATAACGAAGATAAAAATGTTGCCCACCGCTTTGTTCTTTGGCCGTGATGGCACCGTGAAAAGAATACATACCGGCTTTTATGGACCCGGTACGGGGGAACATTATGAAGCTTTTAAGAAGGAATTCTACGCTATAATGGATGAACTGTTGAAACAATAGGTTATTCCACTTGGCAATAGTTAATTGGTAAATTGAAAACATTAATAAAAAACCGTCCGGGTTACTTACCTGGACGGTTTTTTATTGCCCATTGTTTATTGCAAATTGCCTGTTGATTACAACGGACGTATCCAGATATTTCTATAGCTGATAGGATTGTTATGGTCCTGCAACACCAGCGGTTCTTTATCGCCATGTTTTTCATAGGTAGCAACACCGATGTATTGAGTACTGCCCCATAGGTGGGCATCGTTTTGCACCAGTACGCCGTTATGTAACACGGTTATACGTGCCTGCGATTTCACATTGCCATCTTCATTAAAACGGGGAGCGGTAAAGATCACGTCGTAAGTCTGCCATTCACCGGGACCTCTGCTGGCATTTACCAGGGGTGGCAATTGTTTATAAATGCTACCAGCCTGCCCGTTGCTGTAAGTTCTGTTCTTATACGAATCAAGCACCTGCAACTCATACCGGCCCATAAAAAAGATCCCACTGTTACCGCGGGCCTGGCTTTCGCCTTTTACTTCAGCGGGCGTTCTCCATTCAATATGCAGCTGACAATCGCCAAAGCCCTGTTTGGTATGAATTTCACCAGTGCCGGGCGCTACGGTCAGGATGCCATTTTCTACTTTCCATTTGGCCGCGCTGTTATCTTTAGCGGCCCAGGCATCGGTATTTTGTCCGCCAAAAAGAATGATGGCATCAGAAGGCGGATCGGCACTTGTTTTACCGGGTGTGACCACTTTTACTTCAGGTTCCCAATATTCGGTTAATTTAGGATCGCCTTGCCGCGGGGCCTGTTGTGCCTGTAAGGCATATACGCAAAGAAGAAGCATACAGCTAAACAAGAATCGTTGCACCATTGGTTTAGTTTTTTGAAATGGGAAGTTAATGAAAACTCGTGAGTGGTGAATCGTCAATGGTCAATCGTGAAAGGCAATCGGGCCTCTCCCCGGCTCCCTCCAGTGGAGGGGAGAAATACAGCCTCGCGCTATTACTCAACCTGATAATTTTTCAAGCTTCCTACTTCCAACTTCTTACATCTTATTTCAGACTTCCTTTATCAACTCTATTAACCTTATCAACCCTATCAACCTCCAACTTTCTTCCTCCGAAGCCTCTTTTTTCCTCGTTAACTTGTCAACAAGTTAACTGGTCAACTCGTCAACTGGTCAACTTCTCTCAATCACAAATCCCATAAAAACTTGTGGTACCGCAGTCTCAACATTAACTGATGAAACTTTTGCATGCGGCGGCCCCTGTTTACACCAGTGTACCAGTTCATCGAGCTGATTGGCGGTACCAGAAGCCAGTATATGCACATTGCCATTGGGCAGGTTCTTCACTATACCTGAAATACCCAGCTCCAGGGCTTTTTCTTTGGCGCTTTGCCGGTAATACACCCCCTGCACCAACCCACTTACGGTAATTGAAATGGTTTGTTCCATAATCTGAAAGTTAGCCAATAATGACAGATCTGAGGTGTTGGCTACAATAAACAGGCCACATATTACAATGATTATCAGTATAAACACACCTGGTTTTCAATCCTCAATACGACATTCATGATATAAAAGCGACAAGAACGTCCACACTACTAGAGACACTGATAAATTTTGCTATTTTTAAGCTCACAAAGAAAGGATCCTTATGCCCCTTCGTAATGTGATAAGATCCATTATCCTGATTGTAGCTTTTTCGTTCATCCTGGCTTGGTTAGGACAATACATCCTGTATCACTATAATATAGCTGAAGCAGTCTGTTTTTCCAGCGACTGTCCGGCAACAACGAAATCTACGATCATAGGCTCGTTATTCCTGGTCCTTTTATTCAGTGCGGTCTACCTGGTATTTATCAATCCCGATCTGGCCAACATCCGGTGTATGGAAGTAACCGTTTTGCTGAGCTGTCTTACTGTGAACTTAATTTATTTCGAAAGTACCAATGCCTATCTCACCCTGATCCCCTACAATGTGGTAAGCGTATATTTTTATTACCAGGTTAAAAAGCTGTTGAACAAACCATTTGAGTTGTATCCCTTCGTGATGCAGGAGTTCTTTTTAATGCTGTTGCTGCTTTGCAACTATATATACCTCGATGAATTGTTTGTTACCAAAAACCTGGATAGAGACACTATCATGTATACAGGGGAAGAAAAAATGCTGGGACGCATCTTCGATTTCCTTGTGTGGTCGATCTTCATTCTGCACGCGCTATACATTTTCTTCAAGCTGGTGCTAAAGAAAACTATTCTGCGTTCTATATCGTACAACTATCACAAAGACCCGTTGCCTTAATTCAGCGGAAGGCTGAAAGCGGAAGGCGGAAAGCTGAAGGTAAGATCAGGTTTCCGCTATTGACAGACTGCCTCGCCCGCCGAAGCTTTAGCGTAGGAGCGCCCTTTGCCTTGCCCGCCGTCCGCGTGTCGCTGAAGCTTTAGCGGAGGCGCAAGCTTTAGCGTAGGAGGGCCCTTTGCCTTTTCAAACATGTTCGGCAATCTTATAAATGGGTTTATGATGAACCGGGAAATTGCAGGACCTGGCGATAAAACATAATCCATTCGCCTTTTCATGCAGGGCATCGGCCTTTTCAACCATTTCCTCACTGGCTACTGTAATTACGGGATAAAGCGTTACTTCGGTAAAATGGCCGCCACCGTCAGCAGTTTCTTCCATGGTGCCCGCAGCATCATCCATATAATCCAGCACCACTACGCCGGCGGCAGAACACAAATGCAAAAACCATAACATATGGCAGGAGGATAAAGACGCTACCAATAATTCTTCAGGATTATACCGGGTATTATCGCCCCTGAAAGCAGGATCGGAGGAACCCGGGATCACCGGTTTTTGCCCGGCTACAATAGTATGATCCCTGTCGTACGAAGAATAGGACGAGGTGCCATTACCCCGGTTGCCCGTCCAGGTAATGTTAACTTTGTAATGATGTGCCTTCATAAATGCAAGTTAAGTTATTGACTGGGATATATGGGATATAGGGATGTTTGAGATGAATGTCCGGGATGCGTGGGATGCTTAGAAGGTGTGGGACTGGTTATGGGTTTGCACCGGGAAAACCAGGCCATAAAAAGCAGCAAGAGCAGAATGGCAAATCGTTGGATGGGTGATCGGTTTGGCATTAGCAATGTTTAAGGATCCCAATTCGCTTCCCGTAAGTTACACATTATTAAACGGATGCGTCAAAAATTATTTTGCAGGGCTGTGCATAACCCGGTTTTCTCCAAAATAAATTTTGCTGAAACCGGGTAAGTAGTATTTTTGCGGCTCGATTATGACAATACTCACTCACATCCATCATCATCATACTTACCCCAGCAGGTAGGCCGATGGTGCTTTGTGTAGTGCCAGAATATTAGAAGGGCTTACCGCATGGTAAGCCCTTTTTATTTTTACTAAAAAAACAACGACATTCCAATGAAACTTCGGATCGCCATTCAAAAATCGGGTCGCCTGTATGAAGACTCCGTTCAACTGCTAAAAGAATGCGGTATTGACCTTCGTAATGTAAAAGACCGGTTAAAAACAGAAGCCGATAATTTCCCCCTGGAAATTTTCTTTTTGCGCGACGACGATATTCCGCAATATGTTGAAGATGGCGTGGCCGATATTGGCATTGTAGGAGAAAACGTGCTATACGAAAAGAACAAACAAGCAGCCATCGTTGAAAAACTGGGTTTTGGCAAGTGCCGGCTTTCAGTGGCCATTCCACGCATTCAGCAATATGAAGGCGTACAATCCTTACAGGGCAAACGTATTGCCACCAGCTATCCCTTCCTCGTAAATGAATTCCTCGCAAAAAATAATGTACAGGCCGAGATCCATGAGATCAGCGGGTCAGTTGAAATTGCCCCTGGTATTGGCCTGGCCGATGTAGTGGCCGACCTCGTAAGCAGCGGTTCTACCCTGCTCATGAATGGACTTAAAGAAGTGGAAGTGTTGTTGCAATCGCAAGCCGTGCTGATCCGAAATAACAACCTGAATGCCGAACAACAAAAGCTGATCGATAAACTGGTGTTCCGCATTCGCGCCGTAAAAAAAGCCAAACACAACAAATACATTTTGTTGAACGCCCCTAACAACAAATTACAGGAGATCATTTCCCTGTTGCCCGGTATGAAGAGCCCAACCGTATTGCCCCTGGCCGAAACAGGCTGGAGCAGCGTGCACAGCGTGCTCAGTGAAGATACTTTCTGGGACATTATTGAACAACTGAAAGCCGCAGGCGCCGAGGGTATACTGGTGGTGCCGATAGAAAAAATGATTATTTAAGGCACAAGGTTCAAGAATCAAGGCACAAGAAAAACAATACAAGATGCAAATTTATCAATCTCCAAAGCGTAGTGACTGGAAGGCATTGTTACAGCGGCCGGTAATGAATACGACCGCGTTGGAAGGCTCGGTAAAAAATATTCTGCAGGAAGTAAAACAACAAGGCGACGCTGCGGTTAAAAAATTCACGCAGCAGTTTGATAAAGCTGCCATCGATACCATGATGGTAAGTGAAGAAGAATTCAACACGGCGCAGGAATTGCTCGACGCCAAACTGAAAGCAGCGATCCTTTCTGCCAAAGTAAATATTGAAACCTTTCATAAAACACAGCTCACTGCACCGGAGGTAATTGAAACCATGCCTGGTGTACAATGCTGGCGCAAAAGCGTCGGTATTGAAAAAGTGGGTCTGTATATTCCTGGTGGTACGGCGCCCCTGTTCTCTACCATCCTGATGTTGGGCGTTCCGGCCAAACTCGCCGGTTGTAAAGAGATCATTCTGTGTTCACCACCTGATACCAATGGTCAACTGAATCCTGCCATTTTATTTGCAGCCAAAGCAGTAGGCATTACCAACGTATTTAAGGTTGGTGGCGTACAGGCCATCGGCGCTATGGCCTATGGTACGGAAACCATTCCGGCCGTTTCAAAAATATTCGGACCCGGTAATCAATATGTAACCTGCGCCAAACAACTGGTGCAACAGGATGGACTGGCCATCGATATGCCGGCAGGCCCCAGTGAAGTAGCGGTGTATGCCGATGAATCGGCCAATGCAGCCTTTGTTGCTGCTGACCTCTTGAGCCAGGCAGAACATGGCAGCGACAGCCAGGTGGTACTGGTTAGTTGTTCGCAAACGGTGATCAACAGCATCGAGCAGGAGATCAACCAACAGGTGGAGGCATTGCCCAGAAAAGACATTGCCTTAAAAGCACTGGCCAACAGCAAGCTCATCCTGGTGAACAACGAAGCGGAAGCCATTGACATGTTGAATGAATATGCGCCTGAACATTTAATCATCAGTTGTAACAACCCCATGCCCATAGCCGAACAGATCATCAATGCCGGCTCTGTGTTCCTGGGTCATTATTCACCCGAAAGTGTGGGCGATTATGCCAGCGGCACCAACCACACCCTGCCTACCAATGGTTATGCCAAGGCCTACAGTGGGGTAAGTGTTGATAGCTTTGTAAAGAAGATCACCTTTCAACAATTAACCCGGGAAGGTTTACAAAACATCAGCAAAACGGTGATCGCCATGGCCGAAGCGGAAGGATTACAAGCCCATGCCAATGCCGTAAAGGTGAGACTTTAGTTATAAGTTCAAAGTTTTAAGTTATTGAGTTATTAAGTTCTTGAGTTTATTAGTTTTTGAATCCTTGAAAATGAGAGGGAGACTCGAAATTCGCAAATCCTTTCACGTTACATCCCGGCTCAGCCGGGACCGTTTCACGATAATATTAACATTATGACTTTCGACCTAAATAATCTACTAAGAGAAAATATAAAAAAGCTGGTGCCCTATTCTTCTGCACGGGATGAATTTAAAGGCGAGGCCAGTACCTTTCTCGACGCTAATGAAAACAGTTTCGGATCGCCGCTTACCAAATGGTATAACCGGTATCCCGATCCCTTGCAGATAAAAGTAAAAGAAAAATTATCAGCCATAAAGGGTGTTCCCATTGAGAACATTTTCCTGGGCAATGGCAGCGACGAATGTATCGACGTACTGATGCGCGCCTTTTGTGAACCTGGAAGAGATAATATTCTCATTTGTCCGCCCACATATGGCATGTACCAGGTAAGCGCGAACATCAATGACGTGGATATAAAGAAGGTGCCGCTTACACCTGCCTTCCAGTTAAACCTGCCGGCTATTGAAGAGGCCATCGACGACAATACCAAGATCATCTTTTTGTGTTCGCCCAATAACCCAACCGGCAACTCATTAGACCGTGATGACATAGAGGTTATTTTAAATAACTACTCCGGCATTGTAGTGATAGATGAAGCTTACATTAATTTTTCCCGGTTCCGCTCCTTTACCCAGGAACTGGCCGACTATCCCAACCTGGTGATCCTGCAAACCCTGTCAAAAGCCTGGGGACTGGCCGCCCTGCGCGTGGGTATGGCATTTGCATCAGAGGAGATCATTCATGTGATGAATAAGATCAAGCCACCTTATAATATCAACCAGGCTTCGCAGGAGCTGACCCTGCAGGCGCTGGAAGAAGTGGGTCAGGTGAATGATATGATCAAGGAAATTGTTGCCCAGCGCGATCTCCTGGCCAAAGACCTGTTAACAATCCCTTCGGTTCAAAAGATATATCCTTCAGATGCCAACTTTTTGCTGGTACAGGTAACAAATCCTAAAGCCATATACAACTATTTGCTGGAAAAAGGCATCGTTGTACGCGACCGCAGCAGTGTAGAGCTGTGCGCGGGTTGTTTACGTATTACGGTGGGTACGCCTTCGGAAAACGTTTCCGTAGTTAATGCCATGAAAAACTGGAAACCAGCCTGATAATAGGTTGCTAAATCAGTAATTTTAGAACCCGCTTTACAAAAAGCGCTTTAAATACTCCATTATGAAAAAAATCTTGTTCCTGGCATGTACAGTAGTTTTTGCAGCTGCTGCATTTGGCAGTGATTCTACCAGGGTGAAATCATCTTCAACAGGCACTGTTAAAAGAGACGAAGCGACTATTACCTTACCCCAGGGATTTAAATCTGTTGTAGTAACCTCCGGACTGGGAAAAGCCCGGCACCTGACCGTTGCTGCAAATGGTGATATTTTCGTTAAGCTCGAAAAGTTGAAAGATGGCAAAGGCATTATAAAACTCCACGATGCCAATGGCGATGGCAAAGCGGATGAAATAACCGGCTTTGGTAATTATACCGGTACAGGTATCGCCATCAAGAACGGCTACCTGTATGCTTCAAACGATAACGATGTGTTTCGTTACAAGATCGACGAAAAGACCGGCAAGGTTGACACAGCTTCTGAACAAAAGATAGTAACCGGCCTGTTGGCGCAAAACCAGCACAATACCAAATCACTGACCCTGGATAACGACGGCAATATTTATGTGAACATCGGCGCACCCACCAACTGCTGCCAGGTGCAGGACCGCGTAAAAGGTTCACCCGGACAAGACCCCTGCCCCATTCTTGAAAAAGCAGGCGGTATCTGGCAGTTCAAAGCCGATAAGCTCAACCAATCATACGCAGAAGGAGTACGCTATGCTACCGGTTTGCGCAACGTAATGGGCCTTGACTGGAATACAGAAGTAAATCAACTGTATTGGATGCAACATGGCCGCGATCAATTGTTCCAGTTCTTCCCTGAACTGTTCAATCAAAAACCATGTTCAGAAAATCCGGCTGAAGAAATGTTCCGCCTGACCAAAGGCGCAGATTGCGGCTGGCC
>JAJKIL010000250.1 GCA_021154515.1 Niastella sp.
ACCGAAGCCGCTCCCTGGCAACAGGGCAACCTGCAATATGACGATGAAACTATCCGCGATATAGTGGCCGACCTGGAAAGGAACTATGATGTAACCATTCGCGTGCAAAGTGAAGCCCTGGCCAATGAGCGCATCACCACCTCGTTTCGGCGCGAAATAGGCATCGAGAATGCATTGAAGGTGCTTTGTAACCTTACCGATACCCGGTTAAAGCTGGAGAACAAGATGTATGTGATTCAATAAAATTAAATACCAAAATATAAACTGCTATGTACAACACTAACTATTCGCCCCCATAATACAATAAAAAGAACCGCCCCAGTTGCGACCTGGAAGCGGTTCCGCATGTTTGAAAATAATCCTGTTCAAAGAATTACTTAAAACAATTCAAAGCTATGAATTTGTATGTAAAAACGTACAGGCATAGTACGTTGTGCATTATTGCCGGCGGCCGCCCAAAATTGCTATCGAGATACAAAGCGTTGTTCATGAGAATATCTATCCTGGCTATATTACTCACTTTTAGCGGACTGCTAATGGCCCGTTCGGGCAATGGTCAGGACCTGAACAAGATCATCATCTCCATTGATTTGAAAAATGCTTCCCTGAAGGAGGCTATCAAAAAAATTGAATCCCTTACCCAGCTGGCGTTCACTTATCGCACGGCAGATGTGGCCGAAATTGACCATATCAATTACCAGGCATCTAAAGCCCCGGTAAATAATATCCTGATCGACCTGTTGCAACATACCGGGTTACGGTACGACCAGGTGGATGGGAACATTGTTATAAAGAAGATCAAAAACCAGGAACAAAGGACAGAGATAAATATTATTGACGCTGCACCATACGATGGTGGCATACGCGGCCGGGTAACCGATGAAACGGGCACGCCGCTGGCCAATGCCTCGGTAATGGTGCTGGGTACCGACAGAGGTACGGCCGCTAATAAAGACGGCGTATTTAACCTGAGCGGGTTAAAGGCAGGTAAATATAAATTACAGGTATCGGCCGTAGGTTTTACCACGCAGTTTACAGAGATCACCATCAGAGACAATGAAACACTCGATGTATCGGTGTCACTAAAAGAAGGGACCGGTAAAATGGAAGAAGTGATCGTTACCGCATTGGGTATTTCGCGTAAGGAACGATCGGTTGGTTATTCAACCCAGGAAATAAAAGGCGATAACCTAACGATTGCAAAAGAACAGAATGTATTGGGCAGCCTGGGTGGAAAGATAGCAGGTGTGCAGTTGACCGGATCATCAGGCGCCAGTATGGGCGGTACCCAGAAAATACAGATCCGTGGTACCAATTTCTTAACCGGCGGCGGCGAGCCTTTGGTTGTTGTAGACAATACGCCCATCTCCAATACCAACTATGCATTACGCAATGGCCGCGATTATGGCAACCTGGCACAGGATATAAACCCGGATGATATAGAATCGATCAATGTGCTGAAAGGCCCGGCTGCCTCAGCGTTGTATGGATTGCGTGGGCAGTTTGGTGTTATCCTGATCACCACCCGTAAAGGAAAGAATGCACAAAAGCCGGTGGTGAATTTCAGTTCTGCTTTTTCCGTAGAAAAGGCCGGTAATTTTTTACCCTTGCAGAATACGTATGGCGCCGGTTCAAACCTTTCATTTTCTACCATCAATATCAATGGCGTGCCCACCAAATTTGTAGATGGGGAATGGGATGAAAGCTGGGGGCCGGTTATGGATGGTACCCCCGTGCGGCATCAGTATTCGTTTTATCCTGGTGATCCTGATTTTGGAAAAGAAACTCCCTTTGTACCGCATCCTGATAATATCAAAGACTATTTTGAGAACGGGCATACCTGGAACAACAGCATTTCCTTTTCCGGTGGCGGGCAAAACAGTTTGTTTCGCTTATCGTACAACAATACAGATGTAAAAGGTATTGAACCGAACACGAATTTAAAAAGAAACAATCTTTCTTTCAGCGGTTCGCTAACGGTTAACCCCAAACTGGTAATAAGCACTACGCTGAACTATGCGAATAACAAGGCACAGCGGCCTTCGCAGGGTTATCAAAGTCTGGGTTCACGCAACATGTACCAGTGGTTTCAGCGTAACCTGGATATGAATAAATTAAAGCAGTATAAGTACGCCGATGGCACCTTTTATCAATGGAATGTTTCCGCTCCCAAGAACGGGGTGTACACAAGCAGAACAAGTCCTATAGATTGGAACAATCCTTATTTTGATGCATATGAGAACCCTTCACACGATTCGCGCGACCGATTCTTTGGCAATGTAGGCGTATCGTATACTATTTTACCCGGCTTGAAAGTAAATGGCTTTGTACGCCAGGATGGATTTATACAAAACCTCGATGGCAGAAATGCAGAAGGCGGTCGCGGGGTACCCTCCTTCTGGATCGGTAAGTATGAATCGAAAGAAATGAATTATGAGTTCCTTGCTACCTATAATAAAGAGTTTGGTCATTTTACCCTGGGCGCCAACCTGGGTGGAAATTTAATGACCCAACGGTATACCTATCTGCGAGAAGAAACACAAGGCGGTTTTGTTTCACCCGGTTTTTATGATATCACCAACTCGCTCGACCGGCCGCTGGTGAAAAATGTTTTAAAGAGAAAAGAGGTAAGAAGCGCCTATGGGGCGGTTACCCTGGGTTATAATAACACGTACTTTATTGATGCCAGCTTGCGGCGGGATATTTCATCGGCGTTGCCAGACAATAACAACGCTTATTTGTATCCATCGGTTTCAGCGAGTATGGTATTCAGTGAGCTGTTAAAAGTAGCGCCCATTTCTTATGGCAAAATACGGGCAAGTTTTGCGCAGGCCGGTTCAGATATAGATATTTATCAAACCACCAACTCATTTGCCCTCAAGGAACCCTATAGCGGCAATTTCCCTATGTATGTGCCTGATACTTTAAAGAATCCCAATCTTAAACCTTCATTAGGTACCGCCTATGAAGCCGGGTTGGATATGCGGTTTTTGCAGGACCGCATTGGGTTCAGCTTTACCTGGTATTACCAACAAAACCGCGATGCCGTTATGAACCTCGATGTATCAGGGGCAAGCGGGTACTCGAAATATGTGATCAATGCAGGGAATATTCAGAACAAAGGTATTGAACTGACTGTGAGCGGCACGCCAATAAAAATGAAGAACCTTACCTGGACAAGCAGTTTTAACATTGCCCGGAATAAAAATAAGATCACGAAGTTGTACCCCGGTATTAACTCACTGATCCTCGATCAGAACCGCTATTCCAGTGTAGATATGTTTTTGCTGGCGAATGTGAATGAATCGTTCGGTTCAATTGTTGGTAATGCTTATATGCGCGATTCGGCAACCGGTAAAATATTACTCGATGCCAACAACATGCCCATGTATGTAACCAATCACAATTTTGGTACGGTGCTGCCCAAGTTCACCGGTGGCTGGCAAAATACCATCACCTGGAAAAACTTTGATCTGAGTGCGGTAATAGATTTTCAAAAAGGCGGACAGTTCTTTAGCTGGACAAAAATGCTGGCCGTTAAAAGCGGACAGGCGGCTGAAACTGCCGTAATGAATGAGAACGGGAAGAACATTCGTGATCCCCTGACCGATGGCGGGGGACTGAAGATCAACGGAATCTCCAACAGTTCAAAACAGGAAGTAACAGCATTTGTAAATGCAAGGACCTGGTACCGCAATAACCTGGGCACTAAGATCTATGAAGAATGGTTGTATGATGCTTCGTATATCAGGATGCGTGAGATAAGAGTGGGCTATACTTTTTCAAAGGCAAATATTGCAAAGCTGCCGGTTAAAAGCCTGAACCTGGCCTTTATTACCAGGAACCCGTTTATGATTTGGCAAAAAGCGCCCAAAGGGTTGAACCCGGCCGAGCTGGCAACCGGCGCTACCTCCTTTAACTGGTTGGAAACCGGTCAGCTGGCTACTACCCGTTCATATGGGATTAACCTGAATGTTTCCTTTTAAAAAAACGAACATGAAAAAACTACTCTCTATACAATTCGTGATTGCATGGCTGGTTATTGGGATCGGGTGTACCAAGTTCAGCGACAATATAAACGTTGATCCAAACGTGCCCACAAAGCCATCCAATGCGCAATTACTGACCTATTCAATTACCCAGATGGCAAATACAATTGAATCGGTAACCGGTAATTTATATGTGCAGCACTGGTCGGAAAAACCATATACCGATAACTCGCGGTATACGGTAGTGAATTTTGATTTTTATGATCTGTACACCCAGCCACTGGAGAATTTACAAACCATATTAAATGCCCAAACCTTCGATGTGAATGAAGGATCTGTCAATAACCAAAAAGCAGTGGCTCGCATTTTAAAAGCCTGGTTCTTCTGGCATATGACCGACCGCTGGGGTGATATTCCTTACTTCAATGCGTTGAATGGAAAAGAAAATTTTTCACCCGTGTACGACAAGCAAAAAGATATTTATTACGATCTTATAAAAGAGCTGAAAGAAGCAGCGGCTCAAATAGATAATGGCAATGCCGTTACGGGTGATATTTTATATCGTGGTAATATGGCCAACTGGAAACGTTTTGCCAATTCTATGCGGTTGCTAATGGCGTTGCGATTATCAAAGGCAGATGCAGCCAAAGGCAAAGCGGAATTTACCGACGCATTGAATGGCGGGGTGTTTACCGATAACAATCAGAATGCCGTATATGTGCACCTGGCGGAAGCAGCCAACCAGAATTACTGGTATTTTGTGGCCAGTGTGCAGAACCGTCTCTGGTATTGGGCCAGTAAAACGATTGTTGATTATATGAAACCTTTGAATGACCCGCGGCTTAAAATATTTGCCGATGTAAATAGCAGTAACGATTATGTGGGTGTTCCCTATGGATTAGATGGTAATGCGGTAGGCGCCATTCCACCCGGTTCTGTGTCTTTCGTTGGTGTGCACGTACGTGCACAAAATGCACCCACTTATATCACTACCTATGCACAGGTTTTGTTTGCTATAGCCGAAGCCAATAAATTAACCTGGTTACCTGGTGGTGATGCAGATGCAAAAGCCAACTATGATGCAGGCATAGAAGCATCCATAAGACAATGGAACAGACAAAGCTTCAAGGTTTATGTAGATTCCATCGAC
>JAJKIL010000251.1 GCA_021154515.1 Niastella sp.
AACCGATGAATTCGGATTGCCGGTTTCTGCAGAGGGGGCTATCAAAGATAACGCCGGCGCCACCGTAGCCACCTTTGGTACCGTGCACGATGGTATGGGGCGCTTTACCATAGAACCTCAGGCCGGTAAAACCTATACGGCTGAATGGACAGATGAAAAAAAGCAAACGCATAAAACGCCATTACCTCCGGCCAAACAAACGGGTGTAACGTTGCAATGCGCTTCTACTGGTAGCCGCGAGGCGTTTATAATAAGAAGGTCACAGGATGCAACAGACGATTTAAAAACCCTGTACCTGTTGGGTTATTTCAACTCTCAGGTAGTATATAAAGCACGGCTGAACCTGCAGCAGAATTTTATGGTGAGCGGTTCCATTCCCCTGGAAGGTATTCCCACCGGCATGTTACAGATGACCCTGTTCGATGCTAACTGGAAGCCGCTTGCAGAACGCATTAACTTCGTAAATAAAGAAGATTATTTCTTTACTACCCGGGTAGTGCCTATTTCAAAAAGCACCGAGCGCCGCGCAAAGAATACCCTGGTAATCGATGTGCCTGATACGCTGAGATCGAACCTGAGTATTTCAATAACCGATGCAGGATTAACAAAGGCTGATCCTGATGCCGATAACATTGTATCGCATTTGTTATTAAGCGGCGACCTGCATGGTTATATTCATAATCCTTATTATTACTTAACCGGTAACGACGATACCGTTCGCGCGCACCTTGACCTGGTAATGCTTACCAATGGCTGGCGCCGGTTTAAATGGGACGATCTGGCCGCCGGTAAATTGCCTGTTATAAAGTTTCCACGCGAGAATTATTTATCACTCAGCGCCACTTTAACGGGCGTGCAGCCCAACCAGGTTCCAAAGAATACCCAGATCAACGTGTTCCTGCAGGCAAAAGATTCTTCGCGTCAGTTGTTCTTTTTATCAATTGACTCAACAGGTAAATTTCAACAGGATGGGCTGGTGTTCTTTGATACGGTAAGTGTGTTTTATCAGTTTAACAACAACAAGTTCCTGGCTAATAAATCCGTTGTTAATTTCAGTAATGGAACGCATAAAGTCCCCTTTGTTGTAAAACCCGATTCTGCCTGGCGCGTGCCCATGCCTATTGACACAAGCCTGTTGAGCAGGGGTAAATACTTTGCCAGCGAAGCAGAACGGATAAAACCTGAACTGGAGAAAAAGGTAAAAACGCTGGAAACGGTTACCGTAAAGGCGAGAACGAAATCGAAGCAACAAATAATGGATGAGAAATATGCCAGTGGGTTATTCTCGGGCGGCGATGCCACTTCATTTGACCTGACAGAAGATGTGTCGGCATTGGGTGCAATGAACATCTTTACTTACCTGCAGGGTCGCGTGGCCGGTTTGCAGATCAGTACCGGCGGCCAAACGTCATTACAATGGCGGGGCGCTACACCTTCCCTGTTCTTAAATGAAATGCCGGTTGATGTATCTGCCATTGAAAACATTCCGGTTTCCGATATCGCCTATGTGAAAGCATTCCGTCCCCCGTTCTTTGGTGCAACGGGTGGTGGCGCCGGCGGCGCTATTGCTATCTATACCAAAAAAGGCGGCGATGTTACCTCTAATACTTCCAACATTGGGGGGCTCGATAAAAGCAGGCTTACCGGTTATGCGCTGCCTAAAGAGTTCTATTCGCCCGATTACAGCAAGGAAGTAACCAATTCCGATCTGCCCGATATTCGTCCTACTTTATTCTGGCAGCCTTATCTTCTTTTCGATAAGAACAATCATAAAACAACCCTCACTTTCTATAATAACGATGTGTCAAAACGCATTCGCATTATTTTGGAAGGTATAAATGAAGAAGGTCAGCTGACAAGAGTGGAGAAAATTATCGAATAAAGTTTATCTAATGATAATAAAAAAAGCAGCTCCATTCGGAAGCTGCTTTTTTTTATGTCGTGAATCGGCAATCTAATTCTTCAATATAGTGATCGTCTTATTAGCATCATGCCCCTTGATAGCATTTGAATCGGGCGGTGGTGGCGGTAACTTATGATTATAAGTAATAACAAACTTCGAGTACAAGTCCATCATGGGACTTGCAAAGTGCATGGCGTCACCTTCCGTGGGAGTAATGAGCCCATCTAATATCAGCGTATCGCTGTCGGTCATGGGTTCAATTTCGAAGGTATAGGTGTAAGCCAGCTTGGGATTGGGTTTGGTGATCTCCAGGTCGTAAAAGGACTTGTGATCGTACGTGAGGAACAGCGTGATATTACCGTATGCCTTGCTCATGGTATCCTGGGTAACGCCATCCAGTACTTTTTTCAGTGGTACCGAATCCGACGACATCATCCACACACTATCGTACATTACTTCTTTGGGGTCATCGGCCAGGTATACCTGCATTTTCTTTACAATAGAGTCCTCTGTGCTTTTGAAAACAATGGTATCGTAACTGGCTGGCTTTGGTTTACGTCCAAGCCAAAAGTACATACCTGCACCAATAATGACCATGATCAGTAAAATTATCCATGTTCCGCGCATATAGACTAGGTTGTGGTTAGCGACAATTATTCGTTTAAGGTAGCCAATCCATTGCAATTAACATGCCTTGATGTCATGAAAATATTTTGATAATACCTGGCCGGGGTTTCGCCTATCTTTGATTACAACTGGTGAATTATGAAAATAGCTGATATCATTGATCTGTTGGAAGCCGTGGCCCCACCCTCGTTGCAGGAAAGCTATGACAATGCCGGTTTGCTGACCGGTAACCCTGGCTGGGCCTGTACCGGCGCCCTTTGTACGCTGGATGCTACAGAAGAAGTGGTGAAGGAAGCCATGCAGCGTGGTTGTAACCTGGTAGTGGCGCATCACCCCATAATTTTTGGCGGCTTAAAAAAGATCACGGGTAAGAATTATGTAGAAAAGACAATAATAACTGCCATTAAAAATGATATAGCTATTTATGCTATTCATACCAATTTAGACAATGTAATAGACGGCGTGAGCGGTATGATGGCCGATAAACTGGGACTGAAGAACCGAAAGATACTGTCGCCCAAAGAAGCCACCTTAAAAAAGCTGTACACCTTTGTGCCGGTTGAACAGGTAGAACAGGTTCGGGCGGCCCTGTTTGAAGCTGGGGGCGGACATATAGGTAATTACAATGAATGCAGTTTTGGGGTAGAAGGTACGGGCACTTTCAAAGGCGGAGAAGGAACCAATCCCTTTGCAGGCCAACCCGGCGAACGGCATTATGAAAAGGAGCTAAAGATCGAAGTTATATTTCCGGGGTACCTGCAAAACAGCCTGATAAGGGCTCTGCGTACGGCCCATCCTTATGAAGAAGTGGCGTATGATGTGGTGAACCTGGCCAATACCCATCCCGGAATAGGGTCTGGGTTGGTGGGTGAATTGCCGGAAGCCCTGCCGGAAGCTGCCTTTTTGAACCAGTTAAAACAGGCGTTTGATCTGCCGCTTATTCGCCATACCGCCCTGCTGGGCCGGCCGGTTAAAAAGATAGCTCTGTGTGGCGGCGCAGGTAGTTTCCTGATTCCCAAAGCATTAGGGGTCGGGGCGGATATTTATATCACCGGGGATATGAAGTATCACGAGTTTTTTGATGCCAATGGCCGGCTGATTATTGCTGATATCGGTCATTTTGAAAGTGAGCAATTTACCATAGATTTACTGGCTGGGGTTTTGCAGGAAAAATTTCCTACCTTTGCCGTCCTTAAAACGGCTTTAAAAACCAATCCTGTACATTATTTTGTGTGATCCTGCCGATCCCGACAAGTCGGGAACGCTGAAGCCCCGACTGAGTCGGGATGCCGATAAAAGAAAATAATCGGCATGACACAACGAAATTTGAACAGGGCGGTGAAGCCGGGGACCTGCTACCATAAACAACAAACTATAAATTTCTTTATGGCTAACGTTAAAGATTACTCTGTAGAAGAAAAATTAAGCGCACTCGTAGGATTGCAGAAGGTTGAATCGAAGATCGACGAGATCCAGATCCTGAAAGGAGAGCTGCCCATGGAAGTGAGCGACCTGGAAGATGAAATTCAGGGATTGCATTCACGCCAGGTGCGTATTGAGGAAGAGATCAACGGCATACAGGAGTTTATCAACCAAAAGAAAAATCTCATCAAGGAAGCTGAAGCCCTGATCAAAAAATACGAAAAGCAAAGCGAGAATGTAAAGAACAGCCGCGAGTTTGAGGCCATCAATAAAGAAATTGAGATGCAACAGCTGGAAATTAAGCTGGCCGAAAAACATATTCGCGATGCTAATGAAGAGATCGCTGAAAAAGTAGTGGTGCTGGATAAAGCCAAAAAGAACATCGCTACAAAAGAAGGCGTGTTAAGCACCAAGAAAGGTGAGCTGGAAAAGATCATCGCTACCAACGAAAAAGAAGAAAAAGCATTGAACAAACAGGCTTCTGAAGCCCGCGAAAAAGTTGAAGAGCGCCTGTTGTTATCATACGATCGTATTCGCAAAAACTACCGCAATGGTTTAGGTGTAGTACCTGTTGAACGTGATGCCTGCGGTGGTTGTTTTAACGCAATCCCCCCTCAACGTCAAAGTGAGATCCGTCAGCGTAAAAAGATCATCGTTTGCGAAAACTGCGGCCGGATCCTGGTTGACCGCGACCTGTTCGATTCAGTAGAAGTGAAATAAGAGAACATCAATATAATTAAGGAGCCCTCCCGACGCATCGGGAGGGTTTTTTTATTCCCTGTGACTAACTGCTTTAAATCTTTTGCTTTGCCTTGTACGCCGAATCCGCCGGCTGGCGGAGTAGGCGTGTGAGTTTGTGCCTTAACTCTGTATCTTGCAGCCATGAAAAGCCTGAGGCCAGCCTGGTTGGCAGTTTTACTGGTTTTATTATATGTGCCCTTACAGGCGCAAAAAGTATTTGATTTTAACGACCGCTGCAAACAGGCTTATCATGAAATCATTCAACTAAAATTGAATAACGGCCAGCAATTGCTGAATGTAGAAAAGACCCAGCACCCGAATAACCTCATCCCTTACTTTCTCGAAAATTATATCGACTTCTTTACCCTGTTCTTTAATGAAGACCCGGCAGAATTCAAAAAGCGGTTGCCTAACCGCGACACCCGCCTCGATCTGCTGGATGAAGGACCGGAGAATTCCCCCTTTCTGTTATTTGCGCGTTCGGTGATCCATTTTCAATGGGCGGCTGTACGAGTAAAGTTCGGCAACAACTGGGATGCAGGGTGGGAGTTTCGCCGCTCGTTTTTACAGGTAAAGAACAATCAGCAATTGTTCCCCAATTTTGCACCCAACAGCCTGTATGCGGGTACTATGCAGGCAGCTGCCGGAACTATTCCTGATGGGTATAAATGGTTAAGCAGTTTGCTGGGCATAAATGGCAATATAAATAAGGGTATGACTAAGTTGAGCTCCTTTTTGCAGGGAACAGATGAGTGGTCGACCCTTTTTCGCGATGAAGCCATTTTTTACTATTGTTACCTGAAATTTTATTTAGTGAACGATAAGCCCGGTGTTTTTCAGTTTATCGATCAGCAGCACCTCGATGTGGTGAATCACCATTTATTTGCTTACCTGGCAGTTAATTTAAGCCGCAACAGCCAGCAGGCCGAAAAAGCGGAGCAGATAATAACCGGATTAAATACCAGTCCTGCCTATCTGGCTATGCCCGTGTGGGATATGGAAATGGGTTATGCCAAAGTGCATCACCTTGACCCCGCCGCTGCGCCTTACCTGGAGCGCTTTATCAATACTTTTAAAGGCCGGTTCTTTGTAAAAGACGTATTGCAAAAATTAAGCTGGCATTATTACCTGCAGGGCGATGAGGCAAAAGCCAACTCCTGCCGGCAAAAGATATTGACCATGGGCACCACCGATTCGGAGTCTGATAAGCAGGCGCAAAAGGAAGCAACTACCAACATATGGCCCAACAAGTTGTTGTTGCAGGCGCGCATGTTGGATGATGGGGGGTATTTGAAACAGGCGCTTGCCCTGTTACAGGGTAAGAACACCGGACATTTTTCCCTGCCGGAAGAAAAGCTGGAATTTGCTTACCGGGCGGGCCGGTTGTACGATGACATTGGGAACGACAGTTTCGCCATCGTATTTTATAAAGAAGCCATTGAACTGGGCGAACAACGTAAAGAGCATTTTGCCGCCCGGGCTGCTTTGCAGATCGGGTATATATTTGAGCAACGTGGCGACAAACAAACCGCTATCAG
>JAJKIL010000252.1 GCA_021154515.1 Niastella sp.
CTTCAGCACAACGCGTATACTGGTTTAAAAAAGGGTTCGAAACCGGCGATGTAAGTCAGGGCAACACTTTTAATGATCCATCATTGAATTAATTTTTTTCTGCCGCCTGGCATTATTTTTTAAGACAGTAACGGTATGAGACCGTTTACCTTTCTTATCAGCATTTGGGTACTGTCTTGTAATGGTTCCCCTGGCAATAATTTACCCAAGCAAGACAGTACACAACCTGCCATAAAAGATACACCTACGGCACAAGCTCTTGTGCCTGAAAAGGATACCACCAAACTGGGCGGGCAATGGTTTTTACAACCCGTACTGCCTTCAGACACCGCGATAGGTAAAGTACCCCGGTTGGTCCTTGACCTTTCTACAAAAAAGTTTACGGGCAATACCGGGTGTAACAGCATGAGCGGACAGTTTGATTTTACCGATTCAACCCTGCAGTTTAATCAGCGGATCATTACTACCAAAATGGCTTGTGTGGGCTATAACGAAAAGGCATTTTTGGAAAGCCTGCTGCGCACCAACAGTTATAAACTGCAAAGCGGCATCCTGATCTTGATGTTCGATCAAACAGAGTTATCACGCTGGACGCGTAAAGTAACGCCAAAACCGGTTATTAATAAGGCTTAGGCCTCCGGATCAGTTCTGGTTACAGGGGATTTTTTCAACCCTGCGGGTTTTATGCGATCAATCATATAGGAGCTGAGGAACAACCAGGTTGAACCAATGGAATAACCCGCCAGCACATCGGTAAAATAGTGAACCCGTAAATAGATCCGGCTAAAGCCTATACACAACAACAACGCGATAACCAATAGCAGTAAAGTCCATTTAAGCATCGGGTGGGCTTTCTCTTCTTTCCAGATAATGATCATCAGCAAACCATAAAAACAAACGCTCATAAAAGCATGACCGCTGGGAAAACTGAGTCCCTGGGCGGGCGCGAGCAATGGGATCAGCGGGCGATGGCGGTTAAACAGTAATTTCAATCCAAACATAATAGACACGCTGCTGATAGCAATGGCGCTCACCTTTATTGAATACCGGCTTCTTTTTTTAATCAGGAAATAAATACACAACAACACATTGGCAGGGATCAGAAAGTAATGGGAGCCAAAAAAAGTAATGCCCTCCATAATATCAGTCATACTATTACTAACCAATGAGTGGGCAAAAGCAAAGGCTTTTTCATCGGCGCCGGTTTTATCGAGATAAAAAACCCGGTAAGCAATGAAAAAAAAGCTGAAAAGACTGATCGTAAATACTAAAACGAGGATGATCAGTTCTTTTGACAAAATGACCACTTTGTCGGCTACTTTCTTTTCTTGGGGCGACAGATCGATTTGTGTCATATGCTATTCAGTTAATGCCAGTTAATCAGCGGCTTTACTTTCCTGTAACCATTCCCTGTAATATAAAACTGCCCTTATTTCGCCATACGAATAAGCCTCACCCAGTTTTTCTTTAACCGGATTAGTGGCGGCAGTTTGCAAATTCAACTCCTCTACGGTCTTGAGAATAACCGTTATTTTATTTTCAGTAACAAGTTCCTTTACATCCAGCTCACCTGTTCTGATAAAAGATGCCAGGTGGGTTTCAATGGTTGAAGGGGCCAGTTGTCGCAGGTTTGCTATTTCGGCAATGTTCTTACCTTCTTTAAACAATTGCAGGCTTATCCGGTTCGAATCGCCTTTTTGTGTTTTGGTGGTTTTCTTCCCGGCTTCTTCAACTGTTTTTATGGTGTCGGCTCTTTTCTGGTCTTCTACCAGTTGCAACAGATCAGTGGCCTTTGCGCCTTTTACCAGTCCTTCAGTTATTTGAACAGCCTGTTGTAATAGTTGTTTTTTTCGTTGTGCCAACAACAGTAACTGTTGCAGGTTGGTCACGTATTTTTTTGCTTTGGGTTTTGGTTTTACTTCGGCCATATGGTTAGTAATAGCAGTTTCCATTTCATCCATAGCCTGTAAAAAGTAGGTACTACCGGCCGATACCCGTTGATGGAGAAACTGATAGCCATCCTGCTGGGCGTTGGGTAAAAGCTGCTCCAATTGCCGGGTGAATTTATCAGCCATTTCCTGCTGTTTTAAAACAGCATCCAGTAAGTGCTGACCCCAAATGATGCAGGCGTTTTTATCGGGTATCGTGCGCTTTTCATAATCATCATAATGAATTTGAAGGCCTTCAGCAAGTTTTAGCCAGTCGAAGGTTTGCACCAGGGAGCGGGTTATAAACAACTGTTGTTCCTGCTGTAATTCCTGTGCCAGCTGATCTTCTTCCTGTTCCAGCCGGGTAAATTCAATAACCCTTGTATCGGTATTTATTCCGGAAGGATGAATGCGGGAATAGAGCACCAAACCCGCCAGCGAGGTTAACCGGCTAAGGGCCACATACACCTGTCCGGGTGCAAAGGAAGCGCCCGCATCGATGATGGCCTTTTCAAATGTAAGACCCTGGCTTTTATGAATGGTGATGGCCCAGGCCAGCCGAACCGGGTATTGTTTAAAAGAACCAATCTCTTCCTCCTCTATTTTATCATCTTCATTATTATACTGGTAGCGAATGGCCCGCCAGGTCTCTTTTTCCAGCAGCATGTCGTGTTCATCCCCATCAAACCGCACAAAAACGTCCTCACCGCTGATACGGGAAACGGTGGCGATCTTGCCATTAAAAAATCGTCGTGATTCGCCTTTGTCGTTCTTGATGAACATGATCTGGGCGCCTTCTTTTAATTGAAGCAGCTGGTCGGCCGGGTAAGCCCGGTCATTAAAATCGCCCGTGATCTCAGCCTTGAACCCGCGGGATTTGCTGGAAAGTTTTTCCAGTTGATTCTGGTTGATGGTATCGGCCTTTGCATTATGGGTGGTAAGCGTGATATAGCTTTCATTATCTGAACTTTCATACCCCGGCAGGTAATGCTGGTGCAACAAATCAAGGTCGACAGCAGTAACCTTATTATTACGGATATTATTGAGCACGCCAATAAACTCCTGTTCGTGCTGACGGTAGATCTTTTTTAACTCCAGGTACAACGGTGGTTTTTGCTGCAGTGCCTGGGCATCGAAAAAAAAGGGGCTCTTATATTGATGTTTCAACAGGTCCCATTCTTCATTTTTCACCACTGGTGGCAATTGAAACAGGTCACCGATGTACAACATCTGTACGCCGCCAAACGGTTCGTACTGTTTTTTTCTAACATGACGCAGAATGCAATCAATTTCATCGAGGATATCCGACCGCAGCATGCTTACTTCGTCGATGATCAGCAGTTCCAGTTCCTGCAGTAATATCTTTTTATCGTTGTTAAGGCGCAGACCTGCAAGCAGGGTTTGCGGGGTGTTAAAGGAGCTATTACTGTTCCAGCCACTGGGCTGGGCGGGTAAAAACGAGCCATGGGGCAGCTGAAAAAAAGAGTGCATGGTTACGCCGCCCGCATTAATGGCGGCCACGCCGGTTGGCGCCACCACCGCCAGTTTTTTAAAGGTGTTTTCCCGGATGTATTTTAAAAAGGTGGTTTTGCCGGTGCCTGCTTTTCCGGTCAGAAAAAGATGGCGGTTTGTTTGATTCACAAACCGAACAGCCAGTTGAAACAGTTGATTGGATGTATCGGTAGAAAAAGCCATGGTCTCACTCACTTTGCGGCAAGATAAGTAATGGGCCAGAAAGGGCAATTATAAAATGATCTTAAACAAGTTCCTGGACATTGGGATGTCTGGCACTGTTAGTATTAATAAATAACTTATAATTGTAATATTTGAACTGCCCACAGATACCATTAAATCTTAAAACTGCTTTTATGGATGAAAATACTATTCACCAATTAATTCATGAAATTGATGGTTATAAAGTGATGCTTGATTTTGACCTGGCTGAATTATACGGAGTGTCTACCAAAGCATTGAACCAGGCAATGAAGCGCAATCTTGATCGCTTTCCTCCGGATTTTTGTTTTCAATTGACCAAAGAACAATGGGATTTTCTAAGATCACAAATTGTGATCTTAAAAAATAAAGTGAACGAAACAATTGAAAATCAACGACATTTGAGGTCACAAATTGTGACCTCAAGTTCAAAAATGGGTGGTTCCCGGTATATGCCTTATGCTTTTACAGAACATGGCGTTACCATGCTGGCCAGTATTTTAAAAAGCGAAAGAGCTGTAAAGATGAACATTGCCATTGTTAGAGCCTTTATAGCCATGCGAAAGATAAGCATGCATTATAATGAATTGGCTGAAAAGATTAGAGAATTGGAAATCAGGTACAACAAGCAATTTTCTGATATCTATGATGTGCTTTTGGCCATGCAGGGAGACAAAAAACAGCTGGATGATTTTGCTAACCGGGAAAGAATAGGGTTTAAATTAAAATAATCCCTTTAACCTTAAGGTTTGCTCGCATTAAATATTCTTATATCAAAAACTATTCAATGCAAAAAGGTTATTCTAAAGGATTTTTGATGGGAATTATATAAAATGGACCAGCGGGAACGTCATATTTTAAGCCACGAAATACTAAAAACTGACTTTTTTTTATGATCCAGATAATTAAAAATGGGGTAAATTGTAGAAATGACCTATATTAGCAGTGGCTAAATGAAAAAAGCCACCTGTAGAAACAGCTGGCCTCTAACGATTGCTTGCCATATGAAAAAAGAGATAAATCTATTTGTCTTTTTGAATACCGCGCATTAACTTGCCGTATTCTTTTTTGAGCCTCTAATGATTGCTATATACACTAACGATTGCTTCCCATAACCATTTGCTCATTTGCTGAATCAAAAGTAGGATGTAAATCCGTACCTTTCAAAACATCTTACTACCGGTTTAATTACGCCAAGGGCGTGAAAAAAATCCTAAAACCTTTGCCGGTATTGAGTTTCAGACAAATTTCATAATTATGTCCAACCGATTTACAGATGCGTTGTTTCAATTGGTTCACTCGCTGGAGAAGTCGGAAAAAAGGCACTTTAAACTTTATATAAAAAGGAGTTCGGCTAACGAAGACTTGAAGATCATACGACTGTTCGACGCGTTGGATAAATTGCCAGAGTACGACGAAAAGTTGTTGCTTAAAAAACTTCCAGACATTCAGAAGCCGCAGCTTGCCAACATAAAGACCCATTTATATAAACAGTTACTAGGCAGCCTTAGGCTGTTGAAAGCCACCGAAAATATTGATCTTCAACTTAGTGAACACCTTGACCATGCGCGGGTGCTTTACAATAAGGGATTAAAACTGCAAAGCCTTAAAATTCTTGAAAGGGCTAAAGAGATCGCACGTGCCAACCAGAAATTCAATTTTCTGGCCCAGGTAATTTCTCTTGAAAAAAAGATCGAGACCCTTCACATTACCCGCAGTTCTACCGAAAAAACAGCTATACTGGCAGAAGAAGCCCAGGAGATCAGCAGCCATATCGATCGCGTAACGCGATTGTCGAACCTGGCCCTGCTCTTATACCGCTGGTTTGTATTAAACGGGCATGCCCGCAACCCGGAAGATGAGCAGGCCCTGAAAAAATACCTGAAAGAATACCTGCCTACCGATCAAAATGCAGTAGATGGTTTTTACGAAAGGCTATACCTGTACCAGAGCTACAACTGGTATGCATTTATCAAGCAGGATTTTTTAATGTATTACCGCTATGGTCAAAAATGGATAGACCTGTACAATGAGCATCCGGAAATGAAAGAGGTGGAAACGGGCCACTATATAAAGGGCATGCACAACCTGCTGAATGCCCATTTTGACCTGCGTAATTTCAAGCAATTTGAAATTACGCTGAAGCAGTTTGAGGAGTTTTCCAAAACACCGATAGCTACTCACCACGATAATTTCCGCACGCATACTTTTATTTATATCAATGGCGCCAAGATCAACCAGCACCTGATGCAGGGCACTTTTAAGGAAGGCCTGGCACTGGTACCTGAAATTGAAGAAAAGCTGGAAGAATATGCGCTGTTTGTTGATCAGCATCGCATCCTGGTATTCAATTACAAAATTGCCACGCTGCATTTCGGGAACGGTGATTTTGAAAAGGCTATCGATTACCTGCAACGCATCATCAACGGGCCGCTCGACATGCGCATCGATTTGCAATGTTACGCCCGGTTGCTGCACATGCTGGCCCACTATGAAATGGGAAATTTCGAACTGATGGAATCGCTGAGCAAATCGGTTTTCCGGTTTATGGCCCGCATGAAAAATATAACGGTAATAGAAGAAGAAATGCTGAAATTCCTTCGCCATTCGTTTGGCATCAGTCCACGGGAATTAAAACCTGAGTTGGAAAAATTCTTAAATAAGATCAAACACCTGGAAAAGAACCCGTACGAAACGCGGGCCTTTGCTTACCTGGATATTATTTCCTGGACGGAAAGCAAAGTATACCAGAAACCCATGCAGGAAATTGTATATGGAAAATATTTACAAAGTAAACATCGGCGTTAATTATAGTTTTATATAGAATAAGTAAAGCCCCCGACAATATCATCGGGGGTTTTGCTTTTTATGAATGGCAGGGAAATAGCGAACGAGGTTTGTATATTTATCTATAATTAAACGATGCGTATGTTGATTAAACAGTCATTGGTAATACTGGCATTGATTGGTAGCGCGCGGGCAAGTGCCCAGGAAACATTGAGCATGCCCAGTAATTTGCCGGCAGCTTATGAAAAGAGTACCCGTACCAACAGCGGAGAGCCTGGCAGTAAATACTGGCAGAATACCGGTACCTATAATATCGATATCAACTTTAATCCCGAAACCCGGTTGCTGACCGGCAAGGTTGACATTGATTACGTCAATAACAGTCCAAACACCTTACAGCAGATCGTTTTCAAGCTGTATCCCAATATTTATAAAAAGGGAAGCATGCGCATGATGCCGGTGAGATCGCACGATATTACCGATGGCGTGCATATTTCTTCCTTTCAGGTTAACAGTGCTGCTATCGACAGCAACCAGTTACGGATAGATGGAACCAATATGATGGTGCAGGTTCCGGCGCTGGCGCCCGGCGGTACCATGCACTTTAGTATTCAATATGCGTATACGCTCAATAAAACATCTCACATACGTACCGGCGAAATAGAACCCGGGGCAGATTTTATTGCTTACTTCTTCCCCCGTATTGCGGTATACGACGATATAGATGGCTGGAATATGGAGCCATACCTGGGCCCGCAGGAGTTTTACAATGATTTTGGCAATTTCAATGCGACCATTACAGTGCCTGGAAATTATGTAGTATGGGCCACTGGCGATCTGGCCAATTGCAATGAAGTGTTGAATGAAACGTATTGTCAACGGTTGCGCACAGCTGAACAGCAGGATGAAGTTGTTAACATCATAGATTCTGCTGATCTGAAACAAAAAAATATTACGCGGCCAAACGCTTTTAATGCATGGAAATTCTCGGCCACCAATGTTACCGATTTTGCTTTCTGCGTGAGCGATCATTACCTGTGGAAAGCTGCGAGTGTGGAAGTGGATCCTGCCACAAAAAGAAGAACACGCGTGGATGCAGTTTTTAATCCGGCGCACAAAGATTATTATGAAGTAGTTGATTTCAATAGAAAAAC
>JAJKIL010000253.1 GCA_021154515.1 Niastella sp.
AGGACAATATTCGCACGGTGAATTATGCCCTTACATTGAATGCATCGTATAACCAGACAAGACTCGAAAAATGGAACGAGTATATTGGCAGAGGTTCAACCAACTCAAGCGCCAACATTTTTCTGGACATGCCTTATAATTTTGTGTATGCTTATGAAGCCCTTGGCATTGCACAAACCTGGGAAGATATTTATAACCACACCCCGCAGGGCGCACAACCGGGCGACATCCTGCGCAAGGATATCAATGGCGACGGCCGGATCGATGCGAATGATATGCGCGCTTATACCAATATTGCCCGCGACAGGCCAACCACGTATGTAAACTTTAACGGCTATGCTTCCTGGAAAGGTTTTGATGTGGCCTTTATGGTACAGGCTGCAGCCGGCCGGAAAGATTTCTGGTTGAATGCATTCAACAACACCAACTTTAGTACGGCCCGCTATGCTTCTACCTGGAACCACTGGACCCAGCCCTGGTCGTGGGATAACCGCAACGGCGCCTGGCCACGGTTAGGAGGCAGTGGCAACAACCAGGCAACAGGCGCTACCGGCGCCGGTATGTCAACCTTCTGGCTCGATGATATGAGTTACATCCGCCTGAAGAACGTACAGTTAGGTTACAATATTCCGAAGAAGCTCATAGGTAAGGCCGGTATCAGCAGTCTGCGTATTGCCGGTACTGCTGAAAATATAGCTACCATTACAAATTTCCGGGGCCTGGATCCCGAAAAAGCGGGTAGTAACAACAATATGTATCCGCTGGTAAAATCATATGCCCTGTCTGTACAATTAGGTTTATAAACTGCTGCAGTATGAAACAAAGAAATACAATTATATCTATAAGAATACCCGTTTTAATCACCCTGGTGGGCTGTATGTTATTGCAAACGGCCTGCCGCAAGGGACTCCTTGATCAGGACCCAACCACCGAGATCCTCATATCCCAGTACTGGAAAACTGAAGCTGATGCTACGTATGCACTGATGGGAGCTTATGCTTCCGTCAGGCCATGCTTCGACCGCGACTATTATTTCGATGGCCAGGGTGAATATGTGCGCGACCGCAGTGGTACCAACAGCGCCACTAATAACAACCTGCGGTTAGGTGATGCATACTACAATGGTAATTATAACCCTACGGGTTATGGCGGTTCGTTCGATAAAATGTTCAAATACCTGTATGGTGGGGTGAACCGCGCCAATTATGTGATTGATAATGTAAGCAACATGTTGCAAACGGCAGACACTTCCTCCATAACGAACCTCGAAAACATTATTGGGGAAGCCCGGCTATTACGCGCCCTGTGTTATTTCAAGCTCATCAGCATGTGGGGCGATGTGCCCTTCCTTAGTCATACGGTGAGAAGTAATGTAGATGATGCAAATCTGTAAATTGGCAATGTATCGCGTATGCCTATTGGCCAGGTAAAAGATTCCATCATCTCAGATCTCACCTACGCCTATAACAAGCTGCCGGCGCCTTCAGCAAACGTGGCGGTTGGCAGAATGGCAAAAACGGCTGCACTGGCCTTACGCGGTAAAGTGTATTTATACTGGGGTTCCTGGAAAAATAAGGGCTGGCCCGAACTGGAAGGCTTTACGCAGAATGCGACAGAAGCGACTGCCGCCTTTACGGCCGCCGCCGCCGATCTTAAAAAAGTAGCTAACGATTTCGGTCTTACCTTATACAAAGGCGGTGAGCCGGGTGAGATAGATACATTAGGCAAAGCCGATAAATTACCCAACTATTATTATTTGTTTACGCCTAAGGCCAATGGCGATCCGGAAAACCTGCTTTATTTTACCCATGGCGGAACCGGAACTAGCCAGGGTGAAGAACTGATGCGCGATTTTGCCGGCCGTTCGCACGAAGGATCACAATGCTGGGTATCTCCCCGCTTCGAAATAGCCGATCGTTACCAGTTGCTTACCACCGGTGATTTTGCTCCCAAGCTGGTTCCGTTGAACCCCACCACCGTTGCGGATGCACGCACCCGCGTTAATTCGGCAGTTAATCCTGCGAGTTATGCCAACCGCGACTACCGGTGTAAATCAACCATTCAATGGGATTATGAAGTGAGCCTGGGAATGGTATCCCTGGCGTCAACAGGCATGTGTCCCTTTATCTACAAAACCTGGGGCGCCAATGTCGTCATCGGCGGCGTGAAATACATTACTTATAATACCGATGGTTCCAATTCAGGCTTTGTGTTCCGCAAATTTGTTCGCAACTATGCCGGGCAGGGCCGCAGTGATGGCGATTATGCCTGGCCGGTAATTCGCCTGGCCGATGTGTATTTGATGTATGCCGAAGCTGCCAATGAAATAAGCGGCGGTATTCCGCCTGCAGATGCGGTTGACCTGGTGAACAGGGTACGGCACAGGGGAAATCTGCCACCATTAGCCGCGGCTAAAACAGACAATCACGATCATTTCTTTGATGCTATTGAACAGGAAAGAATAGTAGAGCTGATCGGGGAAGGACAACGCTCATTCGATCTTCGCCGCTGGCGCGTGATTGAAACAAAATGGGTAGGTCCAGGCAATGCAGCCGGTGTATGGCGGTTAGATACCTGGAACACCCAGGCGCAGCGGTATTTCCAGAACACTTCCTTCCGCGAATACCAGCAGGATTACATTTTCAAGATCCCGCAAAGTGAAAGGGACAGGAATCCGAATCTTACGCAGAACGTACCGTGGAGGTAGTAGTTGAAGGACAAAACTTCAAATCATAAGTAAAAGAGAAACTAAATGAAACGAATTATCATAAGCACATTAATAATACTGAGTGTACTATCGTGTAAGAAAGATCACCCGGTAGATGGCGATGGATTGTTGATAACGCCCCGGCAGGAATGCTATGTAAGCAATTTTGAATTGCTGGGCGCTGATTATGTGACTGTATTGACCAAACAGCCCGTTATTGATACTACTGCACAAACAGTAAGCGTGATCGTGCAGTTCGGCACAGACCTGAAGAACCTGTTTCCGCAGTTTACGCTGGCTACCGATTGCAAACTGGACCCCAAGATCGTTGGCAAGGTTGATTTTTCCGATCTGGCTAACCCCAAAGAATATAACGTGATCTCGGGCAACAGGCAGATAAGCAAAACGTACAAAGTTTTAATAACTGTTCAACCACGATAAGATGCAACAATCATATATTAGATACATTTCTGCAGCGATATTCCTGGTGTCGACAACGATAGGTTGTACAAAGAAAGAGTACAAAATTCCTACGCCAAAAGATGTGCTGCAAAACGATTGTATAAAAAGAACCCAGGGCCCCAATATTGTAGGTCAAACCATTGAGTTTGCCTATGCTATGGCCATATTGCCCGAAAAAGGAAAACTGACCAATGCCAAGGTAGAAGCTACCATCGATGGCGCTGCCGGCACCTGGATGGAAAATAATTCATACTACACCAATAACACCGGTGTGGATGTAGGCATCTCCGTAGGCAGCACGTCAGTGACCACCAAAAATGTAACCACCGTTACCTTTAATAAAGACACCAATGCAGCTACGCTGCGGTATTACTATGTAATTCCAGATCAGGCCCGTGGACAATCCGTATCCTTTACTTTTTCAGCGGAAAGCAGCGATGGTGAAACGGTCTCTTATAAAATGGGGCCGTATACCATTGCGAATATGGATATGAAAAAAGGCATCAACCTTACTGATGGCGGACTGATGTATATCTCCATCGCCGATATGGCAGCCTACAATGCAACCGATGCAGCCGCCAAAGCGGGCAGTATTGACCTGGTTTACCTGTATCGGAATATTACCACCAGCGCCTTTAACTTTGCATTGGTATCGCCTGCAGCCGATCCGCAATATTTACCGGGTGTTACCTTACCCACTGGTGTAAACAGAAGTACCTATGAAAGAAAAGTATTTAACCTGCAGGATTACAACCTGGCGCAAATGCAGTATGGTATCTATATAGATGACCCGGATTTTCAGCAGCTGAATATGACAAACGATCCCAATTACGCCATCAACCTGAAACAGGAAGCGGGTGTGTGGGTAGAAACTGCTGATCATAAGTACCGGGCCTACGTTTATTTTAACACGGCAAGTACTACCACCAAAAATGCCGTGATAGGCATTAAGCGGTATACTTTGTAGTTGTAATGACCTGTCAGGTGGCGCTTGTTCATCTGACAGGTTTTTTTGAATCGTGAAACGTCAAACGTGAAAGGACTCGCGAGGATGTAACATTGCTCACTATTTTTCATTTCTTACTCTTTTCATCTCTCGCCCATTATCAACTATATCAACTATATCAACCCAATCAACTCTATCAACTTCCTGGTCAACTGGTCAACTGGTTAACTGGTCAACTGATCAACTCTCCCCCGCAACTTTTCATGACAAAAGCTGACTCGAAGATTTCTCCGCCCCTTCAATCCATACACGCACACGGTTAATCGATTTTAAGATGTTCTTAGTAAAGTAACGGGATAGCTTTAAGCAAACTTTATTAAGTATGCGAAACAGCTACACCCAACCTGTACTCTTATTTATTATCTGCGTATCCTGTATTACGATGGCATGCCACAAGAACAATCCGGGCTCCGCTGATCTTACCGGTAATTGGAGCATTGCCGCCGATTTTAAAGGCGATTCAAGAAGCGAAGCCGCAGCATTTGTTATTGACGATATTGCCTATGTATTAACGGGTATCTCAGCCCGCGGTTCATATAACGATATGTATTCCTTTGATGTAGCCAATGGTAACTGGATGAAAAAAACACCGTTGCCGGCTGCTCCCCGCAGAAGCGCAGTGGCTTTTACCATCAATGGAAAAGGGTATATAGGAACCGGTTATCAAACTGATGCTAAAAACGATAATATCCTGAAAGATTTTTGGGAGTATGATCCCGTTGCGCAAACCTGGATGGAGAAAGATTCCCTGCCCGGCGATGCCCGGTACGATGCAGCTGTATTTGTGATTAATGGTAAAGCGTATGTATGTGGCGGATACGATAACAACAAGGCATATAATGATTGCTTTGAATTTGATCCCACACAGCCCAAAGGGTTTCAGTGGAAAGAAAAAGCCAGCTTTCCACACAAGACGTATGCCGCCCTTGCATTTACGCTGAACAATATGGGTTATATGGTAACCGGAACTAATAATTCCGAGGTTCAAAAAGAACTGTACCAGTACGATGCCGGTCACAACCTATGGACCACCAAACGCCCATTGTATAATTTCAGCAATGAGTCGTACGACGATCGCTATACTACTCTTACCAGGAAAAATGCCGTAGCCTTTACATTCGATAAATATGCCTTTATCGCCACAGGCTCAAATGGTGGGTATGTGGCCAGTACCTGGCGCTACGATGCCGATGCAGATACCTGGAAAGAGTATACCGGCTTTGAAGCAAAGACCCGCGAAGGCGCTGTTGCCTTTACCGTAAAGAACCGGGCCTTTGTATTAACCGGCCAAACCGGTACACTCTTCCTGGATAATATGTTTGAGTTCAGTCCCTTTGCTGCTAAAGTCGATAATGATTAAACTTATTTAGGAGCTATAACCAATTCAATAGCGTCATTTGGTTTAGGGGTGGTAACGGTAAAATTGATCCGATAAATGTTATCACCCCATTTTTCTTCCACGCCTTTATCTTCCATGGACGTTAAAGGCACCTTTTCAACGGTAGGTTGCATTTGTTTGGGATTATATTGAATAACCACATCGGCAGGGTTGCCTTTTTTCGGGGTGCAATGAATAACCAGCTCGCCCGGTTTGGTAACCTCGGCGGGGTAACAGGTCATCAGGTGTTCGGTAATACCCTTGGCGTTGTTCAGTTTAAAGATGTCTTTTACCACCACATTCTTACCCCGGTTCAACCTGATGGAGCGTTGCCAGCTGCTGGCGGCCGACTGTTCAGGATAGGCGTGCGAGATATCCAGCGACAATTCCGCAAACGACTTGCCTTTATTATAAGCAACGTTCTCCGCCTTGTATTTGGCGCCGGGTAATTGATTGGTTCCATTGATAGTGGGGGTGTTATGATAGTCGGAACAGTTGTTCCAGATCTCGTAGCGCTTATCACTAAACGTTTTACGGGTATACGTGCCCCGGCCAACGTCAATGAGCACAGGCCCGCCATTGTAATAGACAATGTAATTGCCCACATCGTTGTGGTTATGGCTTTCGTCGTTGTGACCACCCTGAGCTGCTACAAACAAGCCATCGGTGCTGCCGGTTTTATCCCGCGCTATCATAACCTGGATACCCGGGAACCACGCATCGGCCGGCAGTGGCAGGCTTTGAGCCGATTGCTGAATTTCATTTTGCATAAACAGCTCAAACAGGTTTCTGAAAAAATGGGACCGGCCCATATGCCCATCATCAGGCTGACGATAGTATGCGCCAAATTGCATCATGCTGGTATCGTGAATATCTTTTCCGAAGCGATAGATCATGCTGGCTGCCATACCCGGTTGCGGATCGGCATCGGCAAAGTCGAGCCAGTATTTCTCGCTTATTTGTGCCCGGTAAATAAAACGGGCCATGTTCTTTATTTTTTCATTCTCGTAAACATACGTGAATGCATTGTTGGTGGCCAGGTTCAGCATGGAAATATTATCATATAACGCAGCAGCGGCGGCGCCCCAGTAGCCCGGTCCTTCATCACACCCACCATCCTGCGGATAGGGATTTACAAACTGATCCAGCACATTGAGCAGTTTGCTCACCATGGCTGTGCGTTTGGCGGCGTCTTTTTCCAGCAGCAGGGCGGCGTTCAGCCAGTTGGAACAGATCCAGGGATTCCAGTTGTTAGGCGGACGCCCATTGGCATTGGCCGCCATCCAGCCATGCGGTTTGTTCATCAGCGGTTGAAAGATGCGATTATTGGTTTCGTAATAAATGCGTTTTCTGATCTGAGGCGATACCGCATCCAGTTTGTCACCCAAAAAATAATCGGCCCACGCCAGGTAGGTAGCCGTTTCTGCGCTGAACAATTCCACAAAAGGTTGCGATACATCCATCAGTCCCGAGTGGTCTTTGTCGTGCGGCAGATGTGCCGGTGCGCCCCACCACGATTCTTCACAAATATTCCAGATGCCATTGATGATGGGATCCATAAAGCGGCCTTTGTTTTCAAATACCTCGGCCATTATCAACGTACTCAGTACCCCGCGTTTTTCAAAACTGATGCGTTCGTAGGTGCCCCGGTCGCCGGTACGCTCAATAAGCAGGGAAGTAGTGGCCGGAATGGAAGGCCATTGATAAGTAAGATAACCGTTCGCCTGTTTTATAAAGGCCTGTATGGTGGCATCGTTCACTTTGGCCCAGCCGGCGCGATCGGTAATACGGGGAAAAGGTGTCCATTTAGCCTGGGGGATCAGTAGTTCCTGCAGTTGCTGGGTGGAATACTTTGCGCTCAACAGGTTTTGTTGTGCGGTAATTTGCAGGTGCCATGCCATGATGGCCAGGAAAAATATTGTTTTTTTCATATAGCAGTGTTTCATGATGTCCGTTCGACTGAACGTCGTTCGGGCGAGAGCATGATAAATTTAACCCTTTAAGATGGGCGGCCACACAAAAACAGTTGCGCCTCGCGCATCATTTTTTACGAAAACGTTTCAGTAAATAAATCAGCGTTTTCTGAAAACGATTCCATCTATTTTTACCAAGTTTGAAGGGCTTATGCCAAAGAAATTTCCGTAAACGATTGCAGTCAATGAAGACCCCGAAACCGACCAGTAAAAATTCCATCCAGGAACTAGCCAAAGCGCTGAAATTATCGCCGGCAACGATTTCCCGTGTACTGAACAATCACCCCCATGTACATACTACTACCCGTAACCGGGTGATGGCCTTTGTTGCCAAAACGGGGTATACCCGAAATGTGATGGCTTCTGGGTTGCGTACCAACAGAACCAATACGGTAGGGTTGATCGTTCCAAAGTTTTCGATGTTTTTGCATACCGAAGTGATCACCACTATTCAGAGCGGATTGCATGCACATGGATATAACCTCATCATTTGCCAGTCGAACGACTCCATTGAGATGGAAAAAGACCTGGCGCGAACCTTGTATGCGTCCCGGGTGGATGCAGTGATTGCCGCCTGCACTTTATTTACGAACGACTTCAGTCATTTCGATATCTTAACGGAGAACAATATTCCGGTACTGTTTTATGATCGCGTACCGGTGCAACCCTATCCCGCCTGTATTGTCAAGGGAGATGATTTCCGGGGAGGCTTTTTAGCGGCCTCTCACCTGATACAATTGGGTTGTAAACGCATTGCCTATATTTCGGGCCCGCTTACCTGTAATATTTATATCGATCGCTTTGCCGGTTTTGAAAAAGCCATGACCCAGCATAAGATACCTGTTCGAAAAGACTGGGTGTTTTATCACGAGTTAACGGCCGAGAATGCCCGCAAAACCATGTACCGCTTGTTTGCAAAGCCGCCATTCCCCGATGCAATCATGGCCGCCAATGACGTAACCGCCATTGCGGTGCTGGAATACGCCAAGGAAGTGGGCATCATAGTTCCCGAAGACTTACGCATCGTCGGTTATTCAAACGATCCACGCTCGGCCATCATTACCCCCTCCATAACCACCATAGAACAATTCCCGGTGAACATTGGCAAGGTAATAGTAACGGAAGTGCTAAAGCGCCTGAAGAACGACAGCGACAGTGAGGTGTTATCGCCCGAACCAATTATAGTGCCGGTGGAGTTGATTAGACGGATGAGTACGTAGGAAGAAGTTAGATGGCAGAGGTTTTGGGTGCTAGGCGCTAAATTTTAGGGTGGGATTCTACGCCACACTTAATCTCAAAATTACCAATCCAAAAAGTTAAGCCCACATTTTAAAATTTGCACATTTTCACATTGTACTCGTACTCCTCCGCGCAATCAATTTCGACTGTATAACAATACTCTCATCAGGCAACTGAAAACTCTTCTTCTCCAGTTTTTTCAACAACATGGTAGCTGCTTCGCGGCCAATTTCGAATGCAGGCTGGGTAATGGTAGATAGGGAGGGGTTTAACAAAGAAGCAACTTGCAGGTTGCTGAAGCTGATGATCTTTACATCGTTGGGAATGTTCAGACCCAATGATTCGCACAATTCATAACTGGCAATGGCATAGCGCTCCACAGCAGCAAAAATGCCATCGGGTTTTTGTTGTTCTAACAGTTCCTTAATTAGCCTGGTATCCTGTTCATCATCATTGGTGCATTCAATCAACAACGATGTATCGGGCGTAATGCCATTGTCCTGCAGGGCCTGTAAATATCCTTTGGCCCTTTTGCTGCCAATAGACAGGCTTTGTGAAATAGCCAGGTGAGCAATGCGTTTACATCCCTGTTCAATTAAATGACTGGTAGCGAGGTAACTGCTTTGGTAATCGTCGGTGGTTACTTTCACGGTATTGAAGGTTTCACAAACCCGGTCAAAGAAAACGATGGGCAGGCCTTTGTCCTGCAGTTCGTGCAAATGCGTATAATCAGCAGTGGTGCTGGAAACGGAAATCAGTACTCCATCGGCCCGGCCGCTGTGCAGTAACCGGGTAAAGGCCACTTCCCGGTTAAAATCTTCATGCGATAAATAAATGATCACATGATAGCCCTTTTCGTGAGCAGCCGATTCAATGCCGTTGATGGCCAGGGTAAAATAGTTATTGGCGATCTCTGGTATAATGACGGCGATGGTCTTGCTGTTTTGTTTTCGCAAAGAACTGGCATGCTGATTAGGCTGATAGTTCAACTCCCTGGCCAGGGCCAATACTTTGTCCTTGGTCTCCTGGCTGATGTCGTAACTATCGCGCAATGCCTTTGACACGGTAGCAATTGATAAATTTAAAAGCTGGGCCAGCTTTTTTATGTTGACTGATTCCATGAAATGATCCTACGCTTTTCTTTCATGTATAAATTAAATAATATTTATGGAACCGGGATCAATAATCATAAGTATTCATCTATTAAGTCATGAATTAAAGGAAATTAAGGTATTTTAAACCGGAACCGGGAGGCAGCTGGCAGTTATCGACTTCTATATCGATATAGATTCCTCGTAATTTCACGAAATAGGCCTTAGCAATGGTTGCATTATTTAAGCGAGGCTAAAGTTTTCTCTAACGATATAGTATAATGACTGAAACGGGATGGCTCCGAAATGGAGCCGGGTTTGCGCCGGAAGGATCGCCGCACACAACCGTAGCATGCCTATTGGCCAGCCGTAGCACTTCCGTAGTGCAGCCGTACGACAGCGGTAGATACAGGCAGGACCAACCGTACCACAGCCGATCCATAACCGTAGATGCAGGCAGGATCAACCGTACCACAGCCGTACCATAACCGTAGATGCAGGCAGGATCAGCCGTACCACAGCCGTAGCACAGCCGTAGTTACTCCGATGTTGAGCGGATCAATGAGTTATGAAATTGGACTATGATGGTAGGGGAATGGTAGGGTTATACCAGTCTAATGCCCTGGATACTGCACACGGCCCCTACAGAAACACTCTGGAGCTATACTGCTCCATGAGTATCCTCAGAGAATGTCCAGAGTATACCCAGAGAATACCCAGAGAATACGCACACAATCACCCTACAGTCTTACGTACATATCCCGCCATCCCATTCATCCCGGTTCAGACCTCCTGGCAGACTGATCCATGACTTCTCCCACACTTCTCCCGGTTTTTCCCGGGTTCTCCTTCAGCTATCCTTCCACTCCCACATCTCAATCCGCTGAAATAAATTTAGTTAGCGCGGAATATACCCTACATTTGGTCAACCGGTTTTGGTTAACCAATTTTGGTTTTGAGATTGCCCTATTTTGAAACGATTGCAAAACAAACTGCACCTGGAATAAATACAGCCTTATGGAGACCTCAGATCTTATACACAGTATAAAAAGCATAGAGTTTGAAAGTCCCACCGACAGGATCATTCAACAGTTAAAACAGCTGATCGTTTCCGGGCAGTTAAAACCGGGTGACCGGTTACCGGCCGAGCGTGTCCTGGCGGAAAAACTGGGCGTGGGCAGAAGTTATGTGCGCGAGGCCATTCGCAAGCTGGAGTTTTTCGGGTTGCTGAAAACCTCGCCCCAAAGCGGCACCTATGTATCGGGCTATAGCATAAAAATGATCGAGGGCGTGCTGTCAGATATCATCAATTTTAATAAAGACGATTTTTCTGCTTTGATCGAGGCCCGGTATTACATGGAGATCAATGCCGCCCGGCTGGCAGCCATGCGCCGTACCGACGAAGACCTGGCATTGATCCGGAGCGCGGTGGAAGATTACGACAATAAAATAAACAATAAGGAAGATGCCATCCAGGAAGACATGTTCATTCACCTGCGTATTGCCAATGCCACTAAGAACCCGGTATTTGAAAGTATGCTGTTGATGTTATTGCCCGATATCATCCGGAACATAGTAGAGAAAAAGATTTGTGGCGATAACCGCGGTATTAAGGCCATGACCGGGCACCGTGAGATATTGCAGGCCATTGCCGACCAGGATGCGGATGCGGCGGCTGGTGCAATGGCAGCGCATTTGGATGATATATTTACAACAACCAACAATCATTTATTACCATAAAACAGGCCTTATGATCCAAAGCAATGAGTTTCAGTTTGAGCAAGACATACCCTGGGAAGACGTTGGCAATGGCATTACACGACAGATCTTCGGCTATGATGACCGGGTTATGCTGGTAAAGGCAAAGTTTGAAAAAGGCGGAGTGGGTGCTGTACACCAGCATCCGCACTCACAGGCCACTTATGTTGACAGTGGGGTATTTGAAATGACCATTGGCGATGTAAAAAAGATCATTCGCAAAGGCGATGGGTACTATGTGCCACCAAATGTGTTACATGGTTGCGTATGCCTGGAAGCCGGAATGCTGATAGATGTGTTCTCGCCCCACCGGGAAGATTTTTTGAAGTAACCGATCAATTGGATAACCGCGATACGTAAACCGATCTAAAATGAACCTTATCAGTGCAAAATTTTCATTAAACATATAAGCAATGAAAATTTTGCACTGGTAAGATCCATCTGGCCAATGTAAAATATTAAATATCAGATGAAATATACTTCATTCATTTTTGCGGGCTTAATGGCCTGCCTGGGATCGTGCGCCCAGGACGATTCTGCCAAAAAAGTAACTTACCCGGCCGGTTACACCCCACAGATAGATGTGGTATACACCCGGGGCCCCGGCTGGCAGCAAAAGATGGACCTGTACCTGGCGCCTAAAGAAAGAGGACCAGTGCCCATTGTAATAAATATCCATGGCGGTGGCTGGAACCACGGCGCCAAGGAATCGCAAACGGGGTTTAACTCTTTCTTCAAAGCCGGTTTTGCCGTAGCCAATATTGAATACCGCCTCACGCCGCAGGCAAAAGCACCCGCTGCGGTGGAAGACGCCCGCTGTGCCCTGATCTATATAATCAAAAATGCAAAAGAACTGAATGTAGATGTAAACAAGATCGTGATCATGGGTGGCAGCGCCGGCGCGCACCTGGCCCTGATGGCCGGTCTGCTGGGCAACGATCACCGCTTTGATGGTAATTGCGCGGGGGGAGAAAATATAAAAGTAGCCGCCATCATCGACAAATACGGGATTACCGATGTGAATGACTGGGCGTATGGTCCGCACATTACCAGCAAATCGGCCATTGACTGGTTAGGCGATAAAGCAAAGGACGAAACCTTCATAAAATCGGTATCACCAATGAGCTATGTCAATAAGAACAACCCACCCGTTTTTATTGTGCATGGCGATGCCGATCCGATAGTACCATACGAAGAATCAGTGGAGCTGCATAAAAAGCTGGAAGAAGCCGGTGTTAAAACGGTCTTCATGACCGTACCGGGTGGAAAACATGGTGAGTTTCCGGCAGCTCAACACTCCGAAATGAATAAGGCCATCATGAAATTTTTAAAGGAATTACAAATTGCGCGGTAACGTGCTCAATAATATAAGCGCGATCGGGATCAATTTTTCTTCATTCAATTCCCTGCGTAATACCTGTAGGGCCTTGCCGATATGTTTCTCCACTGTTTTAACAGAGATGCCCATTTCCTGCGCAACGTCTTTATAGCTCATACTGCCATAATGGTTCAGCATAAACGCCTGGCGGCATTTTTCGGGAAGGGTATCGATGCTTTCCCTGATGCGGTTCTTTAACTCCCGTTGTTCATAAGGGGACGTTTGGGAGAATGCTTCCTGTTGTTCCAGTTGCAATATAGCCACATGGTGCGTATTGCGCGAAAGCTGGTCCCGCAAATGCGTAGATACTTTATACTTCACGGCATTGGTTAAATACCCAACAATGTTCAGGTCGGCAGGCAGTTCATGCCGCCGGGTGTACAAACTTACAAACACATCCTGCAGAAGATCTTTAACAAGTTCCCTGTCTTTTAAAATATTATATGCCTGGTTGGTGAGGGGCAGTATGGTATTATTATACAACAGTTCAAAAGCTTTTTCATCGCCCTGTCGTATGGCAGTCCATAGTAAAGAAGCAGTATGGTTGCTACTGTTAGAGATGTTGGCCGGTTTGGCTCGCAAAAGTATCTGCAATATAAAAAATCTCAATATTATCTTATGATGAATATTTGATGAACTTACAATGAAATGATCTTTTTTATGGGGGAAGGCATGGGGGGAAATGGCGGATTGTGAGATAATGATAAAAAGCGCGTGCATGACCAACGACCGGTTGCAATATTTACTCGACAGGTTTCTGACCAATACAGCTACGGAAGAAGAGCTGCAGGAGTATGCCAATTGGTACCGGCAACAGGGGGATGCAGGTGCGCCGCTATATGAAAACGACAATAGTGAACAGGCGACCGAATACAAGGCAGGGCTGTTCAGGTCAATAGTAAATAATATACAATTAGCTGAATACGAGCAACGGCAGGAAGCTGCTGTGTGGCGGATGCGGTTTATAAAAATTGCCGTGGCGGCGCTGGTGGTAGTTACCGGAACACTCGTATTATACTATAGTCTTTCAACAAAACAGGCAATCACCGTTGCCAGTAACACTATTATTCCAAAGGAACAGGTTATTGCTATCCGCAATCAGACCGGGGTAAAAAAGACTGTTCATTTACAGGATGGGTCTGAAGTGGAATTATCTGCCGGCAGTGAATTGCGGTATGAAGCTCCTTTCACTGACAAACACCGGCATGTTTACCTGAGCGGTAAAGGGTTTTTCAAGGTAACAAAAGATCCCAACAGACCATTTACGGTGTACAGTCATGATATTGCCACCACGGCATTAGGTACCTCATTCACCATTACAGCATGGCCGGGCAACAATGATATCTCGGTAGCATTGCATACCGGTAAGGTGGTGGTGCAGCATATTACTACTGGTAATGCCGCACCTATGAAAGAGGTGTTCCTCACGCCCGGCATGCAGGTGACCTGTAATATAGAAACAGGTAAAGCCATGGTACAACAACCGGCGCTGGCAAAAGAACACGCGCCTTCATGGGGATCACGCACCGGGGTAACCGCCAGTTTTACAGATGAACCCATTGCGAATGTGCTGGCCGCTATAGAAAAAGGGTATGGCGTTCGCTTACAATACGAAAAAGAAACACTAGTCGATATGATCTTCACCGGGCGCATCCGGGAGAAAGATTCCTTATCCCAGGTCCTGAACCGTATTTCCATTTTGTACGATCTGAACATCAAAGAAGCAGGTAACCGATTTATTATCCGGAAATCTCATTAATTAAATATTAAGTAAGATGACACAGCGCTACAATGTAGTGAAAGGGCATACTATGCCCTTTACAAAACGGCCGTTTGTCCTGATGGGACTGCTGCTGGTATTGGTAACTTCCTTATTGGGATTGCCCCTGCAGGCCCAGGACGTTAAACCCGGCATCAAAGGGTTGGTGGAGAATGAACAGGGGGAAGCCCTGGAAGGCGTAACCATCGATATGAAGAATGAAGCCGGGGAGGAGAAACGATCAGCTGTGACCACCAAAAAAGGGGTGTTCAAATTGGAAAGCCCTGCGGGAAAAGGGGCCTATGTCTTCACCTTCTCACATGTAG
>JAJKIL010000254.1 GCA_021154515.1 Niastella sp.
GCAGCAGCTTTGACCGCTATTTTCTCGGTAGCAACCGTATGTTCATTATTATGTTGAATATTGATGGCCATTTCTTCCATGGAAGAAGCCACTTCTTCGGCTGAGGCAGCCTGCTCGGTAGCGCCTACACTCATTTGTTGCGATGCGGCGCTTAACTGCTGACTAGCTGAGGTAATGGTATCGGCTCCGGAAATTATGCCCAATACGATCTCACGCAGGTTATTCACCATGTTGCGAATAGCCAGTTGCAGCTCATCACCAGGGTGTTTGTTATAATCTACGTCCAGGTCACCATTGGCAATTTTCTTTACCTGGTTTACAGAGCGGGTAATGGAGGCAATAATCATATAGGAAATCAACACCGCCACCAAAACGATCAATACAAACAGGATGATCATATTGCGACGGCCGTTTGCATACATTTCTGCTGTATGCAATTCAATAGTGGCCAGGCGTGCTTTATCTTTCAGCACAATGGAATCCAGTATTGCCATTGCTTCCGAAGCAGCGGATGCCGCTTCGTTCAAAGACAGCTTCGTTGCCTGGGCATTGCTTTCCGGTGTATTCAGATCAACGGCCAGGTGTTTTATTGTATTAAGATAGTTGAGGTATACATTCCATTTGATCACAAAATTGTTCAGATCGGTTTTGCTTTCGTTATCCAGCAAACCATTCACCGTTTTTATATACTGATCTATTTCACTGATCTTTTTATCCGCATCCCGGTGCAGGTCCTGTAATTTCGCATCATTCAGGTTCATGCACATTTCTTTATCCAGCTTTACCACACCATCTACGGCTGAGGCTATTTTCCCTGACAACACAATCCGGTTCACATCGGTAGTGATCACCGTGTTCAGCCAGTTGTTGAGGTCATAAGAATTTTTATTGCCGAGGTAAAAAATGCTGCCCGATAACAAGATCAATACCAGGAAGCACCCAACCAATTTTTGTTTTATAGTTAATAACATGTTCAGGAAGTATTAATAATATTGTTCGTATTCCTTATCGAGATGATCGCCACCTTTCATTGCAATGGATACCTTATGACCGTTTTGTTTTACCGGTTTATGTTGAAAGGAATGGCCATTGGTACCCACCACCGGTTTTTTATATATCGGTTGTATAGTGGGTCTGAACCGGGCATGTTCGCCGATCTTGAAAAAGTCCACCGCCTGACGCAATTGCTCTGCCTGCACCATCAGTTCTTCAGAGCTTGCCGCCACTTCTTCCGATACGGCTGCATTCTGTTGTATTACGTGATTCAGTTCCTGCAGGGCGTTGCTTATTTGTTCGGCATTCATCGTTTGTTCTTTACCCGAGGTACTGATCTCCTTTACCAGTACAGATGTTTTTTCAATATCAGGCGCCACCTCTTCCAGCAACTTACCCGAACGGCCGGCCATATCGATGCCTGCTGAAGAAAGCTGGTTTATTTCATTGGCGGCCGCCTGGCTACGTTCTGCCAGCTTTTTAACTTCAGCCGCCACTACCGCAAACCCTTTTCCCTGCTCACCGGCACGGGCAGCTTCAATGGCCGCATTCAACGCCAGCAAATTGGTTTGACGGGCTATTTCGCCAATAATGGTGATCTTGCTGGTGATCTCTTTCATCGACACTTCTGTGCTTTTCACGACTTTGTTGCTTTCCAGGATATCGGTGGCCGCTTTGGCGGCCATTTTTTCTGTAGTGAATGCATGGCCGTTATTATGCTGAATGTTGGCAGCCATTACTTCCATAGAGGAGGCCACTTCTTCCGCAGAAGCGGCCTGTTCTGTGGCGCCAGAGCTCATCATTTGCGAGGCCGCGCTTAACTGCTGACTGGCTGAAGAAATGGTATCGGCGCCGGAAACAATGCCATTCACAATATCGCGCAACCGAAGCACCATGCTTTGTAAAGCGGTTTCCAGTTCCCCTTCCGGCTTTTTACTTACATCTATTGTAAGATCACCTTCTGATACTTTTTTTGCAATGGCTACACTCTCCTGCAGTTTACTGGTTGTTGTATTTATCTGGTGGAGCAATTCACCGATCTCATCTTTTCTATAATTAACAATGCGGTTTGAGAAATCACCCCTGGCCAGCTTTTGCACGGCAAGGGTGGCTTTGGCCATAGAACGGGAAGTAGAAGAAATGGTGCTGTATAACATGGCGACCTTAACCAGAATAATAAGTATGAAAACGATCAGCATATCCCGCTGGCCTTTAGTATACAGCGTATTGGTATTTTCTTCTATCGTGGTGAGTTCTTCACTGTTCCTTCGTATCAACCTGTTTAAGCTGGCAGTAGCAGCTTCCAGGGAAACGGTGGATTTGTTTAATATAACATCATATGCTTCAGCATTGCTTTGTGCTGTATTCAATTCACCCGCCAGGTGTTTCACCTGTTTATAGTCTTCCAGGTATAATTGGTATTTCTGAAGAAATATATCAAATTCACGATTCTCCTGCTCATCCATTATCTTCTTTATTTTACTGATATTCTGATCGATGGACAGTATTGTGTTCTCCCCTTTTTCCTGCAGCTTATTTAATTTATTCCTTTCCTGCACCAGGTACATTTCCTTTTCGGTGTTGGCAAGCGCCTGCACATCTGCGGCCAGTTTACCCGACAGCTCTATGCACCGGGTATGGGAAGTGACTCCGGCTTTAACCCATTCATTCAGTTGATGGGTATTTTTGTTTCCGAAATAAAAGATGGTGCCGGATAATAATACCATTATCGCACTGGTAATATATAACCGTTGTTTTATTGTAAGGGGTTTCATGCTCAGGGTATGGAGTTGTTTAATAAGTTAGAAGATCTATTAACTGGCTGCGGCCAATAACATCAGTTCATCTGCTGCAAAAACTTTATCAGGTTCCAGGATCATGGCAAAATTATCACCGGTGTTGCCCATCCCTACTATCAGCTCACTGTTGCAAAAAGCGCCAATACCGGTTGAAGGCTGAATATCGGCCTCCCGTAGCTCAATAACCTCCCGCACAGAATCAACCAGCACGCCTACCAGCAAAGGGTCTTTACCGGCGCCAATGCCCATTACAATAATGCAGCTGTCGATGGTAAAAGGCGTATCGGTCATACCAAACTTTATGCGGGCGTCTATAACTGGTAGTATATTGCCCCGTAAGTTGATGACACCACGCATAAAAGATGGCGACATGGGCACTTTCACAATAGGTTTTATTTCCAGGATCTCCAGCACCCGCGTCACATTTACAGCAAACAGCGCTGCATCGAGAGTAAATGTTAAATACGAGTCGGCCTGTTGCATCAGGTTCATATCGCTTTGCTTTTTTTGTTTAGGGACTGCGCTATTACTTTATTGGTATCCAGCACCAGGGCAATGTTGCCATCGCCCAAAATGGTAGCGCCTGAAACGATGTCGAGGTGATTAAAATACCGGCCCAGTGGTTTTAAGACCGCCTGAAATTTGCCGGCAATAATATCTACCAGTAATCCAATTTTTTTCTCCCCATAATGTACGATCACAATTTCATGACTTTGCCGGGCTGCAGAGACTCCTACCAGCTCTTCCTGTAAATTGATGAAAGGAATAGTTTCTTTATCTATCACCATCACCTGGGCAAACCCGTTCATGAGTTGCACCGACGACACTTCGTGACAAATATCTACAGCCGATAAGGGAATTACATAATCGGCCCCGTTCACTTTCACCAGCAAGCCATCGATGATCGATAACGTAATGGGTAATTGAATAATAACGGTGGTGCCTTCATGTTCGGTGGAGTGTATGGAAACCCGGCCTTTGATATCGGCAATGCGGCGCTTTACTACATCCATCCCCACCCCGCGACCAGAGGTTTCGGTTATTTGATCGGCTGTTGAAAAACCTGGCACAAAAACCAGTTGCTGCAATTCTTTATCGCTTATTACATCGCTTTCATCTATCAGTCCATTTTTAATAGCCGTTCTTCTGATCTTTTCTATATTCATGCCTTTGCCATCGTCCTGTATTTCCAGGTACACGTGGGCGCCGGCGCAATACGCTTTCAACACAATACGGCCATGCCGCGGTTTGCCTGTTTGTTGGCGAAGCGCAGGTTCTTCAATGCCATGGTCAATGCTGTTGCGCAATAAATGCATCAGGGGGTCCTGCAACCCCTCCATTATATTTTTATCAAGCTCTGTTTCGGTTCCTTCCGTAACAAAATCAATTTCTTTATGCAGTTCGGCAGCCAGGTCGCGCACCATGCGGTGAAACGGCGTTACCATATTTTCAACCGGCACCATACACATGCTGAAAGCATTGTCGCGAATGCGGGTAGAGATCTTCTCCAGACTTTCCGCCGCTGCTACCAGGTCGGGCTGCGGGTGTTCGCTGGTAAGAACATTTAATTTAGCCTGCAAGGTGATCAATTCCGTTACGAGGCTCATCATGGTATCCAACCGTTCAACAGGTACTCTTATACCTGGTATGGCTGGTTTTCTTTTATAGATGGTAGCATCATCCGTTACAATGGTGAGCTGCTCGCCTTTGCTTACCGCCTGCCCTTCATTCGAGTAATCGAGGATGGTTACAATATCGTTCGTTAATATATCGTGTAAATGCTTATTGCTGTCACCAATTTGTTTATCGCCATTTAATAAACCCGATAAATGATCGAGGGAAGCCAGCGTAATGTTTATGATGGCGGAGGAAATTTTTAATTTACCGGCGCGCACCAGTTCATAAATAGCTTCCAGGTGATGGGTAAAATCAGTTATTGTCCTGAATCCCATCATGGCACTGTTTCCCTTCAACGTATGCAGGTTACGAAATACCTGTTGTATCAGTGAAGCATCATCGGGATGCGTCTCCAGCAACAGCATCAGCTTTTCCAGGTCGGCCAACAGTTCCAGGGCCTCTGACGTATATTTGGCTTCGAACGGGTTCATTTAACCGATCATCTGTTTTACAGTGGAAACCAGTTTTTCATTCATCATGTCTTTCGACAATAAAGCATTGGCGCCTGACTTCATTAAATAGTCGGTGTCGCTGTTACTGTGCGAATCGAATAATACAATGGGAATGTGTTGGTAGGCGGCCTGCAGACGAATGGAATGTATAAGGCCCAATCCATCCAGTTTCGGCATATTCAGATCGGTTATTACCAGGTCAATATGCCGGCCGTCGAAATGTTTTAATGCATCCTGGCCATCAACGCCGGCCAGGGTTGTATACCCCTCCTGTTCAAGAGTGAACCGGATCATTTGCACCACAAAATCAGAATCATCTACTATTAGTACGGTCTTATTCATAAACGAATATTGGGATTTTATCAAAAGAGGTCAGGCTTACAATATCAGTTGTAAAATAACGTCAGTGGGGGCAGTGCACCCTATTGAGGCTGCACCTAATATTATGAGGTTACTGGTTTATATGTAGAAGGGTGGTATATTACCACTAAAGAGGAACGAAGTACACAATGTGAGCATCAATGACTTGAATAAATCCGAAAAGGGATATGCGTCAGGGTAAGCACTTATTTCATAATAACGGCTTCCACGCTAAAGATGGCCAGTACATCGTCCATCTTCCTGATAATCTCAGGGTATTGTTCGTTTTCCGCAATCAATATAATGCTGTTGTTCTCTGCGGATGGTTGAACGCGGCGTAAAAGGCCTTGTAGGTTTTTATCAACAACGTAATAATAATAACCGCCATTCAAAATCTTTGTAAAGCGAAGCTTTTTCAGGGCGATCCAGCTACCACTTTTAAACTTTGGTTCCATGCTATCGCCGGTTACGGCTATCACGCAATCAAAATTTCCTATAACAGGCGCATCAATACGCCAGCCAATCAACATGGGTTTTTCGTTGAGGGTAGTAATGCCGGGTGCATTGCCATCGGCTAATGGAAGGGCGTCGTCATCAGTTGTAAGAAAAATTCCGGTAAATAAAGAGGGCGCAACCTGTTTGGTTGGTTTACCGTTATTTTATTTGGGCTCCTCGTAAAGTTAATCATGTTTTTTTTCTACATTATGGAGAAGCTCAACCAGCTTACTATATAA
>JAJKIL010000255.1 GCA_021154515.1 Niastella sp.
CAGCACTTGCGGTTCTTTTGGCGGCGGTGGGGGCGGAACCGCCTCTACGGCTGTCACTTCCGGGGCGATTGGCGCCAGCGTTAATTTTTGGGGATCTTCGGGAGCTATTGGCGCCAGCACATTTTCCAGATGTTTGAGAGCTTCCGGGTTTTCCGGCGCTTCTGGCGCTTCCTTTATTTCAATGTCACTTTTAACTGTAGGCGCTGGCGGCGGCGGTGGAGGTGTTGGCAACGGCCCATATTTCTTTTCAAATACTTCCCTTTCTTTGATATTACTTAGGTCATACGTCTCTACTTTTTTATTCTTTAAACGTACGGTGACCTTTGTATTATTTACATCGATGGATTCCATGTCCTTCCAACCCGGAGGCATTTTTTCAGCAGTTGGTATGGTATCGGTCACCAGGGCCCGCAAAGATTGGCGATGTATTTGGGTGGTATTGCGGAAGGCCAGCAATACCACTACCAGCAAGGGCAGCAAAAACAGGAATCTGATCAGGTGCACGCGGGCACTTTGGGCTTTGTTCATCATGGCTATTCTTTTTTTGAGTGATGAAAAATTGAAATTGTTGGCTATACTAAATGAATTGACTCCAATAACTTTTAAAAGCAGGTACTGGTATTGTTTGCGGTCCAAACCGGTTTGCAACACCTGCTGATCGGCCAAAAACTCCAGGTTCTGCCGAATATCATGACGTAATAACCAGGCAAACGGGTTATACCAGTTCAGCATGCACAACAGTTCGCTCCAGATGATATCCAGCGAGTGCCGTTGTTTTACATGAATGAATTCGTGGCGAATGATCTCTTTTAATTCATGCTCACTGTGCTGATGCTGGTTTACATAAATGCCCCGGCCAAATGAAAAAGGCATTACCGGCGCATCGATGTGATACAGCTTTACTTTATTATCATACAGTAATACTGCCTTTGATCGCATTTTGTATAAGGAATAATATTGCATTCCCAAACGCGCTGCCATTATTAAAATGCCAGTAAGGAAAACAACAGCAGTTACCAGCCACCAGTTAATCCCAACGGAAGCGGTTGTATTGTTGGGCGTTATTTGCGTAATGGCCGGGATATAATTTACAAAAGCCAATTCACGCAATGCAGGCCGCCCTACTATAATGGTGAATACATTTATAAAGGGTATTACAAAACATACCATGGAATAGATCAACAGGTACCAGCGGTTCCAGTTATAAAAGGTAAGCCGGCGCAGGAATAACTGGTAAAAGAAGTATACTATAGAGAGGCTGATCGTTAATTTAAGCAGGTATTGTAGCATAAAGTACCTTTTGGAATAATTTGAATTTGTATTAGAAGTTGACGAGTTTAAAAGTTGACGGGTTAACCAGTAGGTTTTTGCCTTGTTAACTTATCAACCAGTTAACTTTTCAACTTACTTCTTACTTCCTTTCTCAATCATCTCAAGAATATCCTTCAATTCCTTCGAACTTAACTTCTTCTGCTCTACGAAAAAGTTTACCAGTTGCTTGTATGAGTTGTCGAAATAGTCCTTCACTACCCCGCTCATGAAATGCTTTTTGTATTCTTCCTCAGAAATGGCCGGTTTATATAAATAGGTATTGCCCACCAACCGGCTTTGCAATAAGCCTTTCTTTTCCAGGTTCTTTACCGTTGACGCCAGCGTGGTATAGGGTGGTTGGGGCATTTCCATATTTTCAAGAAACAGTTTTATATTGCCTTCTCCTGTTTTCCATATCGCCTGCATGGCTTGTTCTTCCTGCGTGGTTAACTTTTCCATCTACGAAGTTTTCGTAAACCTACGGCTTTTCCGTAAATAATGCCAAATCTTTTTTGTTAAATGCCTGTAACACCTGGCTATCCTGTTCATTTCCTGTTATTTTTGAAAAATAATTTTATTCCCGAAAGATTATTTTTGGGAAGTATTCCCGTTATAACTGAATAAAAAGAAACTTATCGGCCGTATCCGCCCCGGCGGGCGCCTTACACCTGCAAATTTTTGACAAATGAAAAACCGGCTTTTATTACTTATTCTGGCATTTACAGTAAAACTGGCATCCGCACAAACTTTACCACCCGACAGTCCGTCTTACAAGCGGTTCCCCAGCATTCCCCCATTTACCATTTTACAGACTGACAGCACCAATTTAACCAAGGAGAACCTGAAACATCATCAGCCAACCCTTATTATGTATTTTAGTCCTGACTGCGACCATTGCAAACACCAGTGGGCCGAGATGGAAAAGAAAATGAAGGAGCTGAAGAAATACCAGATCGTAATGGTAACTTATCAGCCATTCAATGAAATGGTTGACTTTTACAATGAGCACAAGATCGCTGACCATCCGAATATTAAAATGGGCCGGGATACCAAATTCTTTCTGCCACCCTTCTTCAAAATAAAAAGCCTGCCGTTTCAGGCGCTCTATGATAAAAAAGGCGAGCTTATTACCACTTTCGAGGGTAATGTGGGTGTAGATAAGGTGCTGGCAGCCTTCGCTCAAAAAGATTAGTAACCACTTATTGGCTTCATTTGGCGGAATGCGCGATAAATAAAAAATAAATATTCTTCAATCGAGCCTATTTTTGCGCAAAAATTAGCTCAACACCTTAAATTTTTTTCTGATGAAAGTAACTGTTGTAGGCGCCGGTGCAGTAGGCGCTACTTGCGCTGATAATATCGCCCGGGCCGAACTGGCACAGGAACTGGTATTATTGGATATTAAAGAAGGTCTGGCCGAAGGTAAGGCCCAGGATATGATGCAAACAGCCGCTTTGCTGGGCTTTGATACACGCATCACTGGTAGTACCAATGATTATAGCAAAACTGCCGGCAGCGATGTAGTTGTAATTACATCAGGCTTACCCCGCAAACCGGGTATGACTCGTGAAGAACTGATTGGAACCAACGCCGGTATCGTTAGAGGCGTTGCCGAAAACATTCTGAAACATTCTCCCAACGCCATCATCATCGTTATCAGTAACCCCATGGATACCATGACCTACCTGGCCTTAACCGCTACCGGTTTGCCAAAGAACAGGATCATTGGTATGGGTGGTACGCTCGATAGCGCCCGTTTTAAATATCAACTGAGCCAGCACCTGGGTTGCAGCCCTGCCGACCTGAATGCGGTGGTAGTAGGCGGACATGGTGACACTACCATGATCCCCCTTATTCGCCAGGCAACCTGGAACAGCGCGCCTGTTACCAAATTCCTGAGCGAAGAACAACAAAAACAAATAGTTGCCGATACCATGGTAGGCGGTGCTACCCTTACCAAACTGATTGGTACCAGCGCCTGGTATGCACCCGGTGCAGCCGGAGCAGCCCTGGTTGAAAGCATTGTACGCGATCAGAAAAAATTATTTACCTGCTGCGTATCACTGAACGGCGAATACGGTCAAAAAGACATTTGCCTTGGTGTGCCCGTTATCATCGGTAAAAGCGGTTGGGAAAAGATCGTTGACTTTGGTTTAAATGCCGACGAGCAAGCCCTCTTTAACAAGAGCGCCGATGCCGTTAGAAGCATGAACGATGTGCTGAAAACGCTGTAATTCGAAATAAAGAATTAAGAAGTAGGAAGTACGAAGTAGGGAGATCCCGAATAACAGTACCTCCTATTTTTTTTCAGACTCTTACCTCTTACTTCCTACCTCTTACTTCCTTCCTCTTACCTCCTACTTTCTGTCCAATACCATCTCATTAAGCCCACCCTTTCTCCCCCGGGCATTAATTTTGAAGAAGATTATCTATCAACCACTACCTGCCCGGCGACTGCGTCTCATTCATTGTTGAACCTTAAAGGGCATAATATGAAGTACGTATACTCAAAAGTTGGCAGAACAGTTTGTATTACAGCCATTTTACTAATAAGTAGCATAACAGGCACGCTCCCTGTCAATGCGCAAACCCCTGCTGGTAATCCTACAGCCGATTTTATTCCCGTTAATCCGGGGAAAGTTATTCCCAATGAATATATTGATTTTCGTCAAAAGACCCGGTTTGTATATGAAGGCAGTAACAGCATGACCGCACTGCCCAGGCCAGTCGAAATGCGTGACCTGATTATTACGCCCTCCAGCAGCGACGGCATTGTATTACAATGGCGTAGTACCTGGGAGCCCGATAATCTTAAATTGTATGAAATAGAATTCAGCTCAGATGGCATTAACTTTCAACGGGTAGGCGTATTGCCGGCCGGGAACTATCTGAGCGGAAAAGTCTATTCCTTCAGGCATTATCCCGTAAATGTGCGCGACATGTTTTTTTATCGCATTCGAATAACTGATAAGAATGACCGGTACGATTACACTCCCATCTTAAAACTGGCAGCGACCGGTTCCACCCAGAATTATGTATTTCCTACAATTGTGAATGCAGGCATGGTAAGCGTTTACCTGAATGATTCATTCAAACTGGCACAGATCGTAAACAGCCAGGGAATGGTTTTACAAACCCAGTTGTTAAGCGGCAAAACAGGCAGAACAGATATATCATTAAATCCACAGGCAGAAGGCATTTGTTATGTGCGCCTGCTGGGCCAGGACCCGCAAAGAAATTTTGTGCAGAAGATATTTATACATTAGTTAGTCTTTACCACTAATCACTAACAACGGTCTGGCCAATTGGCCGGGCCGTTTTGTTGGCGGAATGTCCACCCCCGTAAATATATTTTCCGGTTTTGTCCTGACCGTCATTTTTCGTTCGTCATATAACCGGTAACTTAAATCTGTAATCTTTAAAATTTACCATTATGAAAGATTTTATGTTCATTTTCAGGGGCGCTATGGATCAATACGATTTCTCTGCCGAACAAATGCAGCAACACATGCAAAAATGGATGACCTGGATCGACGAACTGAAAGCTAAAAATATGTATGTGGCCGGCGAGCCCTTAACACCGGAAGGTAAAACGGTAAAAGGCGCCAAACTGCTGGTTACCGACGGGCCATATACTGAAAGCAAAGAACTGGTAGGTGGTTTCTTTATTATCAGGGCCGCTAACCTGAATGAGGCTACAGAAGTTGCCAAAGGCTGCCCCGATCTTCCGCTAGGCGGCATTGTTGAAGTACGCGAAGTGATGAAAGTGGAAGAAATGATGGCGTCGCACAGTTAAATCATGGAAGAACAGAAACAGCAGGGCGTGGCACAACTGGTCGATCATCTTTTCCGGCACCAGTCGGGAAAGATGATCGCTGTGCTCACCCGCATCTTTGGTATGCATAACCTGGAAATGATAGAAGACGTGGTGCAGGAATCTTTTTTGCGCGCCATGCATGCCTGGACGTTCGGGCAATTGCCCGAAAACCCGGCCGGCTGGCTGATGCAGGTAGCCCGCAACCGGGCTATTGATATTATTCGCCGCCAGCAACATTTTCAACATTACTCCCGCGAGCTGGCAACCGAACTGCAACAGGAAGCGGAGAACACCGTACAACAATTCTTCTCAGAAACAGAAATTGCCGACAGCCAGCTGCGGATGATCTTTGCCTGTTGTCATCCCTCCTTAAAAGAAGAAGACCAGGTAGCGCTCACGCTGAAAACCGTATCGGGTTTTGGCGTAACTGAAATTGCGCATGCCCTGCTTACCAATGAAGCCGTTATTCAAAAACGTTTATACAGGGCCAAACAGTTTTTAAAAGACAACAGTATTTCGCTGGATATCCCTTCGGGCCGCGAGTTGAACAGCAGGCTTCATATAGTGTATACCGTGTTGTACCTGCTTTTTAACGAAGGGTATAAATCACAACAGCCTAATGAAGTGATCCGCAAAGACCTGTGTGTGGAAGCCATGCGGCTTTGCCTGTTACTGGCAGAACACCGGGCCGGAAAACAGCCCACCACTTTTGCCTTGTTCTCCCTGATGTGTTTTCAGGCATCGCGGTTTGAAAGCCGCATCGATGAAAACAATTCCATCATTCTATTGCAACACCAGGACAGAAACACCTGGAACAAAGCGCTTATTCAAAAAGGATATGAATACCTGAACCTGTCATCCCAGGGTGAAGAACTGACCGTTTACCATCTCGAATCAGCTATTGCCGCAGAACATTGTATGGCCAATTCCTTTGCAGCCACGAACTGGCAGCGCTTGCTGCAGTTGTACGATATGCTGCTGGAGCAAAAGCGCACGCCACTGGTTATATTGAACCGGGCCATTGTACTGTGGCAATTAAATGAAACCGCAGCAGCGTTGAAG
>JAJKIL010000256.1 GCA_021154515.1 Niastella sp.
CCGTAATATGCATCTTGAGTCCTTCGGAATTGTACATTAAACAATTCTAACTATTTAGTAATTAATATATTCCTGTTATTTTTTAATGCTTAAATTGTCGTGGCGTTCCTTAATTTTAAGGCCAACCAATTTAATAATTGCCGAATATGAAAAATTCTCGTCGCGGGTTTATCAAACAAACCACTATGGCTGGCGCTGGATTATTAGTTGCCAAAGCCGGATTTTCTGCTCAAAGTTATAGAAGGATCATAGGTGCCAATGACAGGGTACGGGTAGGGGTAGTTGGTTTTTCAGACCGGCACCGCAGCTCGCATATGCCTTGTTTTATGAATCATTACAAGGAACTGAATTTTGACGTTGTTGCGGTCTCAGATATCTGGAAGAAAAGAAGGGAAGAAGGCGCTGCCCAATGGAAAGAAAAAATGGGCCATGATATAGTAGCCTGTCGCAATAATGAAGAATTATATAGTAAGAAACTGGTTGACGCCGTGTTCGTAAGCACAGCCGATTTTCAACATGCCCTGCATGCCATCGAAGCAGTAAAAGCCGGTTGCGATGTTTATTGTGAGAAACCATTTGCAGAAACGATGGAGGATAACCGCGCGGCGTTAAAAGCCATCAAGGCCACCGACAGAATTGTACAGATCGGTTCACAACGCAGAAGCGGGTCCAATTATCATGCAGCCGAAGAATTTATTAAATCGGGCAAGTTTGGTCCCATTACCATGGTAGAACTTACCTGGAATGTAAACCAGCCCGGCCGCTGGCGTCGTCCTGCTTTATTGAAAGAATTAAAAGAAGAAGATACTGATTGGAAACGCTTCCTCATGAACCGTCCGTTCGAAGCGTTCGACCCGCGCAAATATCTCGAGTATCGCCTGTTCTGGCCTTATTCCTCAGGGTTGCCTGGTCAGTGGATGAGCCACCAGATAGACACCGTGCATTGGTTCAGCGGCATTCCGCACCCGCGCAGTGTAGTGGCCAATGGCGGCATTTACATGTGGAAGGATGGCCGTAAGAACTGGGATACCATTACTGCTGTATTTGATTATGGTCCAATAAACGATCCATCAACCGGTTTCCAGGTAGTGTTTGGCAGCCGCATGCACAATGGCGATGAACGTCCGTCAGAAGTATATTTCTCCAATGGCGGCGAACTGAACCTCATCACCAATACTGTTTCACCCAAGGGCGGCTTAACGAAGAAGTTTGCCGATGAGATGGGTATGCAGCCAAACCTGTTGCCTGAGACCAGCCTGTCGAATACCGAAGCAGTAGTGGCCAGCGCCAATACCGGTGGCGATAAACTAACCAGCAACCACGTACGCAACTGGATGGAGTGCATCCGCAGCCGTAAACAACCCAATGCGCCCGTTGAAGCAGGTTACAATCACTCCATTGCCACCATCATGACCAATGCAGCTGTTCACTCGGGTACAAAGGCTACGTTCGATGAAAAAACGCAGGAAGTAATGGTAAACGGCAAGCCATTTAAATATTAAGTATTTTAGTAACAACCATTTTATTATCCGTATGAAACAACTTTTCCTTTGGGCAATCGGCTCGTGTATGTTTTCGGTATCCTTTGCCCAGAAAAAAGAAATGGTAAAACTGGTAACTGAAAAAGACCAGACTACCATCAACGTGTTTATTGGTTCAAAACTGTTCACGCGCTTCATGTATCCCGATACAATTGCCAAGCCGGTATTGTATCCGATCTTTTCGGCCAATGGGGCCATGGTTACCCGCGGGTATCCTATTTTCACCATGCCCGGCGATCCTACGGATCATCCGCATCACCTGGGTTTGTGGTTCAATTTTGAAAATGTGAACGGGCTCGATTTCTGGAACAACTCTTTCGCTATTCCAAAGGAAAAGAAGGCGCTGTACGGAAACATAAAAACAGATCGCATCATTAAAAAGGAAGATGGCAATAAAGGCATCCTGGCCTATCATGCCAACTGGACCGATTCAAAAAATAATGTATTGCTGGAAGAAACCACGCAGTATGAGTTCAGCGGCAGCGGTAACCAACGCATCATTGACCGCATAACTACCCTGAAAGCTGATATGGATGTATTGTTTACCGATGCAAAAGATGGTATGCTGGGATTGCGGGTAGCGCATGAATTACAGATCTCCAGTAAAAAAGACCAGGTATTCACCGATAATAAAGGCATTGCTACAGTGGTAAAAGCCAATACCGACGCCATTGCCACCGGTAACTATATAACCAGTGCGGGCAAGGAAGGCGACAGCGCCTGGAGCACAAGGGCCGTGTGGTGCAAGCTGTTTGGCAAAATGAAGAACGATTCCATCAGTATTGCCATCATTGACCATCCCGGCAATATCAATTACCCCACTTTCTGGCATGCGCGGGGTTATGGCTTGTTTGCAGCCAATCCGCTCGGCGAAAAAGTATTCACCAATGGTAAGTCGGCCAAAAACCTGCAATTGAAAAAAGGGGAGACCGTGCGTTTTGTATATCGTATTGTATTTGATGAAGGTGCAACCACCATTTCAAGCGCACAGTTGAACCAGCTGGCCGATGAATTTGCCAAAGCAAAGTTTAAAGACATAGATAAATAAGCAGGGTACCCTTGTTTAAGCAATAAGCGTTGAACGGACAAATCACTCAAGATGATTTGTCCGTTTTTTTTATTGGAACCGTTTTCGTAAACATTTATCATCAAACTGATTAGGGCTAAGAAATTAAGCTAAACCCGTTTCAGCAGCACAAAACCCTTAATCAGGCACAATTATTTCTGCCTACTTATTAAATAAAATTGTAAATTTATTTTATCCCCTTTTCAGGCGGATCTTCCTACTGCACTAATCAAATTAATCCTGTTTTTATCCGGTAATTCCAAAGGCAAATGAAAATGATGTGACCTGATCCTGAACAAGCAATTATGCCGGTACCTGATGATTTAATCAAATACATAAACTTTTAAACTGGCTTTACCGCAAAGGCGGAGGTTGGGTAAAACGGTGGTAATATGCGTGTACATTCCAAGTCTAAACGGGATAAATTTCCTTCAGTTGGTAGTGCGGCTAATCCGGTTTTTAACTCCGTGTTCAATACACTCGATGTAGGAATACTGATTGTTGACAGTGAAGGTTTTTTTGTGGATATGAACGACTGCTATTGCCGCATGGTTGGGTATGAACGCAGGGAACTGACCGGTAAATATTTTCTGGAGATCGTGCCAGAGATCCAACGCAACTTCGCACTTTATACCTTTAATTCCGCCATGTCTTCACCCGTACCACGTCAAACGCTCACTGAATTTCCCATCCAACGAAAAGACGGTCACATCTTCGGGGTCAATTGCAAGCTGAGTATTCTTACCGAACCCGATGGCACCCGGTTTATGATGGTGGGCATAACGGATGTTACCGAAACCAATAATATTAAACACCTGTTGGAAGAAACGGAACTGGCAACAGGCATTGGGGGCTGGCAGCTCGATGTGCAAACCAACCGGTTATCATGCACGGAAGGCATGTATAAATTATTGGGATTACAAAATTACAATACAATCTCCTGGGAAGATATCCTTTCCTTCGTTGGCAATGAGGCATACGTGCAGTTTAAACAGGCGGTGGACATGGCTGTGGAAAAAGGCACGGCTTTTAATATAGAACTGGATTGTTCTAAATGCCCTTCGGGAAAATGGATGAGGGCCATTGGCCGGCCTAAACAGCTCTTCAATAAAACCATTCAGCTATTTGGCACTTTTCAGGATATAACGCAGGATAAGCAGCTTGAACACATGCTTTACCTTGATCAGTTGAAATACAGGGCTGTTGCCAACAGCAGCCTGTATGCCTTTATTTTGGGTAAACCGGAAGGGACCATACAGGAAGCAAATAAGGCTGCCTGCCAAATGTTTGGTTATACGGAAGAAGAATTCAGGAATTTGAAGCGTAAAGATCTGGTGGAAGAAACAGAAGAATTTCTCGCATTGCTGGAAGAACGGTCAAAAAATGGTTTTGTGCAGGGAGAACAGATAAGCATCAGAAAGAATGGCGAGCATTTTCCCTGTGAGTTCTCGTCGGTTTGTTTCAAAGATCTGAACGGGGAAGAAAAGATGATTAACATTCTGCGTGACATCTCTGTTAAAAAATTGGCGGAAGAAGAATTAAAAAAACTTTCTTCTATAGCCCGCGAAACACTGTGCCCCCTTATCATTTGCGACGTAAATAGCAAGATCCAATGGATCAATGCGGCGTTTACCAGGGTAACAGAATATACGTTGAAAGAAGCCGTTGGCAGAAGGCCGGAAGATTTTTTATATGGGGAAGAAACCGACCGGAAGGCCATTAAAAACCTGCTTGAAAATAAAAAAACCGGCCGCACCTTCGATACCGAAATATTGATCTATGCCAAATCGGGCCGCAAGGTGTGGATTGCCATACAACTACAACCGCAGTTTAATAAACAGGGCAAGCTTACCGGTTATTTTGCTATTGGCATTGATATCACCGAACGCCGGCATTCGGAAGAAATAATTCTGCATAACCAGAAACTGCTGCAACAGGCAGAGCGCATTGCCTGCCTGGGCAGTTGGGAAACCAATCTCAAGACCGGTGTTTCCTCCTGGTCAGATGAAATGTACCGCATCTTTGGCTGGAATACGGATAATGCAGTGCCATTCCAGGGCCCGCAATTATCTACCCTTCACCCCGACGATATGGATTATGTGGTGAACAGTATAAAAGATACCATTGAGGGGAAGGGTGATTTTGATATAGAACACCGCGTGGTTCGTCCCGATGGCAGCACACGCATTATACATTCACAAGGACAGTTAATCAAAAATAATCTGGGTGAACCGGAAAAACTGATCGGTGTGGTGCATGATATCACCAACGTGAAGCAGGCCGAAGAACAACTGCATAACCACAAATTAAAGCTGGCAGAAGAAAGAGTGGAACACCAACGGCTGGTTGCCCGCGCAACCATCAATACACAGGAAAAAGAACGGTCGGATATAGGGAAGGAATTACATGATAATGTAAACCAGATCCTGGCTTCAGCCAAATTGTTCCTGTCGTCGCCATTCCTGGAGGGAGATGAGCGGGAAAAGTTTACCAACAAAGCGGCAGAGCATATTCATATGGCCATAGAAGAGATCCGCAAGTTGTCAAAATCACTGGTATCACCCAGTGCAGCCGATCTGGGCATTATTGAGACCATCAATGATATGATCGCTGATATCAGGTGGGCGCAGAAAATTGAGATAAATTTTAACTATGCCGGCATCGATGAATCGAGACTTGATAATGGTTTAAAGTTGACCATCTATCGAATTGTGCAGGAGCAAATGAATAATATATTAAAGCACGCCGAAGCCTCTCTAATAACCATCACCTTAAAAGAAAACAAGAAGAAACTCATTCTTACCATATTCGATAATGGAAAGGGGTTCGATGCGCAAACCAGGCGCCGCGGCATTGGCCTGAACAACATCATTAACCGCGCCGATGTGTTTAATGGAAATGTTGATATTCAATCAGCACCGGGGCAGGGGTGTATGGTAAGAGTAGTGTTTGATATGTAGTTTTAAGTTAAGTTGAGCGTTGGTGGTGCTAAGTTTCAGTTCTTAAGTTATTAGATTCTGTAAGTTCTTGAGTTTGTTAGTTCTTTAGTTATTGGTTCGTAAGTTATTGGGTTCTTGGGTTGCCGACTACCGATTCACGATCTGCTTCTTGTCAACTCCGTCAACTTGTCAACTTGTCAACTTGTTAACTGGTCAACTGGTTAACCGGTTAACTCATCCCCTCAACCTCGCTTCCTCCAGATCCAGTTCCCACTCGCGTTCCCGGATCAATTCCTCACTAAACGTATTATGATGACGGAAATACGCCAGTTCGTGGCGGCGTATTTCCACCAGTTCCAGCAGCATTTGCCGGTAATGCGGTAAGAATGTTTTTTCTTCTTCCGGCAATTCCCGGGCATCCAGTTTTTTCTGCGTGATTTCAATCATGCGGGCATAGCGGTCGCGTACGCGTTTGTAGGTTTCATTCGTTTCTATTTCATTTGAATATTTGTCATCGATGTGCGCCAGTACGGCATTGGCCAAACGCAGCCGCATATCGAGCATCTGCATATTTTCAGTATCCTTTTCATCGCCTTTTATCTTCAACAGCCTGATGACGGGCTTCAGGCTCAAACCCTGTAACACCAGCGTAAACAGGATCACTACAAAGGTGATAAACAATATGAGGTTGCGATGCGGGAACGCCTGGTTATTGGCCAGGGTAAGCGGTACGGCCAGCGCAGAGGCCAGCGATACCACGCCGCGCATGCCGCTCCAGCCGGTTAATAATATAAGTTGCCAGCCTGGTCTTGTTTCTTTTTCGCGAATGCTTTTAAACAGCAGGCGGGGTAAATAAGCGCCGGGGAAAACCCATAAAATACGAATGGCGATGGTTGCCAGACTAATTATTATAGCATAGGAAACGGCCTGTGCAACGGAATAGTTTTCCATGCCTTTTATGATCCCGGGCAATTGCAACCAGATCATAATAAACACTACACCGTTCAATAAAAATACCAACGTATCCCATAATCCCATTACCTGGATGCGGGCTTCATAACTAAAAATATCCTGCGAACGGTACGTGAGGAACAATCCGCCAGCTACTACTGCCAACACGCCCGATACATGAAAATGTTCAGCCGTGATATACATGATGTATGGCGTAATAAGCGTGAATGCCGCATCGATGGCCGGGGTAGTAGGAAAGTACCGGTGAATGGCATAAGCAATATGGGCAATGGCCAACCCAATAAGAAGGCCCGCAATGGCCACCACAAAAAAGGTTTGGGTGGCCTCCCAAATATTAAACTGACCGGTAACCACAGCGGCCAATGCAAACCGGAACACGATCAGGCTCGCCGCATCATTTACCAGGCTTTCACCTTCCAGGATGGTGGTCACGCGTTTGGGAACTTTCAACCCTGCTAAAACAGAGGTGGCTGCAACGGCATCGGGTGGTGAAATAATACCACCCAGCAGAAAACCGGCTGCCAGGGAAAAATCAGGGATCAGCATTTTCGAGATCCAGGCCACCGCAGCGGAGGTGAAGATAACCAGTCCGAACCCCAACATACTGATAGGTCGTTTGAACTTCCAGAAATCGTTCCAGCTGGTATTCCAGGCGGCTGCATACAACAGCGGCGGCAAAAAAATAAGGAACACCAGGTCGGGTTGCAGGGTGATGTGGGGAATACCCGGGATCAGGCTGATAAGCAGGCCACCTATTACCAGGAAGATAGGGTAGGCTATCTTCAGTTTGCTGCTAAGCATGGTAAGGAAACTTATAACAAACAAAAGGCATAAAACCAGTAATAGGTTATCCTGTATCATAGTTCGCAAATCTACAGTTGTACAGCCAAATGGCCATAAAACAGGGTGGGGGAACGGCGGCCCGGGAATTGTATAGTAAAAAAAGGGAAACGTTATCCCCTGTCTCTAAATCATTAATATGGATCCTGTCCGCAAAACTCCCTTTGTAATAATTGCAGCCCAGGTAGTTGTAGGCCTTTTTATATTCTTTTATATCTTATATATCGGGCGCGATATCATTCTGCCTGTTGTGTATGCCGGCGTTTTTGCCGTTTTATTAAACCCGCTGGTGAACAGGCTTACCCAACACCGGGTCAACAGGGTGCTGGCCATATTCATAGCAGTTATAGTAATGTTGTTGCTGATCGGCGGATTGATCTTTTTTGTTATCAATCAATCCATGCAGTTTGGCGATACCCTGGTTACGCTCGAACATAAAATTAATAGTATGCTGCAGGATGTAAGCGCGTGGGCCGCCAAAACATTTAATGTAAGCCGCGCCAAAGTGAATAGCTGGGTAGTAGACACGGAAAACAAACAATTAAATGAATCGGCTGCTATTGTGGGGCAAACGCTTGTCACGGCCACCAATATACTTAAGCTGTTCTTACTGATACCTGTGTACGTGTTTATGTTTCTTTTTTATAAACCCCTGTTGCTGGATTTTATTTCCCGCCTGTTCCGCCGGGAGAGCCATGAAACGGTGAGTGAGGTATTGTTTGAGACCAAAACCCTGATCCAGAGTTACCTGGTAGGCTTATTGCTCGAAGCGGCCATTGTGGCTACCTTAAATGCAACGGGATTGTTATTGCTGGGAATTGATTATGCAATATTACTCGCCATCATAGGGGCGTTGTTAAATATTATTCCCTACATAGGTGGTATTATAGCTGTTGTGCTGCCGGTATTGATCGCTTATACCACCAAATCGCCGGCATATGTAGTGTGGGTGCTTATTTTGTATGCCGTGGTACAGTTTATAGATAACCATTATATAGTACCGAAGATCGTTGC
>JAJKIL010000257.1 GCA_021154515.1 Niastella sp.
GCCGGCTATGATGATGGCGAGAAATGGTGGGAGCATATGTTTGAGCACCGGCAAAGTAATGAACAGGTGTTTGATGCCGTAACAGAGGCTATGCAGGTGTTACGCGAAACCATGCCGGGAAAGGAAGATAGGGCAGAACAATGCCGCGAAGCCTGGATGCGAAAAACTATTCGCCAGGCGGAAAAAGAAATGTTCCGGAATATAGCGGTAATCTGCGGCGCCTGGCATGCGCCCGCATTGGTTACCATGCCCGGCGCCAAAGAAGATAATGAGTTGCTGAAAGGATTGCCAAAAGTGAAAGTAGAATGTACCTGGATACCCTGGACGTACAGCCGCCTGAGTTATTACAGTGGCTATGGCGCCGGTATTGAATCTCCCGGCTGGTACGACCACATCTGGCATCACCCGGCAGATGATGGCACCCGCTGGATGGCAAAAGTGGCCCGGTTGTTCAGAACAAAACAAATGGATACGTCCGTAGCGCATGTAATAGAAGCCGTTCGGCTCGCTGAATCACTGGCCAGCATGCGCCACTTATATAAAGCCGGACTGGATGAACTGAACGAGGCTACCCGCACGGTGCTTTGTAATGGAGAAAGCATTCAGATGCAATTGATCAACGATGAGCTGATCGTAAGCAACCGTATTGGTGAAGTGCCCCAGGAAATTCCCAAACCACCATTACAGCTGGATATAGAGAAAACTCAAAAACGATTGCGTTTGCCCGCAACGGCCGATTGGAAAGATTATACACTTGATCTGCGTAAGGAAAACGACCTGGAGCGAAGCATCTTTTTGCATCGGTTGCAATTGATGGAAATAAACTGGGGCAAACGGCAGGAAGTGTCGGGCAAAGGAACTTTTAAAGAACAATGGCGATTGCAATGGAGCCCGGAGTTGTCGATCAATATTATTGAAAAAGGTAATTGGGGCAATACCGTGGCAGAAGCGGCTGAGAAATTCGTGATCTCAAAAGCCAGTGAGGCAGACTCATTAAGTGTAGTTACTGCGTTACTGGAGAATACGATTCCCGCCGAATTACACCGGGCGGTGGAAATATGTATCCAACGCATCAATAACCTGGCAGCCGCCAGCGGCGATGTGATACAATTGATGGAAGTAGTGCCGGGACTGGTGCAGGCAAGCCGTTATGGCAGCGTGCGAAAAACCGATGCTGACCTGGTATTGGGAATTGTAAACAGCATGCTTACGCGTATTTGTGTAAGTCTGGCCGCCGCCTGTACCGCCGTAAGCGACGAAGCTGCACAAAAGCTGCTGGAGTCTTTCTTTAAGTTGAACGATGCGGTGAATGTGTTACAGCAGGCTGATATTACCAGCCAGTGGCAGCAAACCCTGCAAGCCATCGCTTCAGGAAACAACACCTCGCCTACTATTGCCGGTTATGCCACGCGTTTGCTGTCCGATTATAAATTGCTGGAAGGCGAAGACCTGGTGCGCGTATTTTATTATGCGATGTCTACCGCTACGCTGCCAGATAAAGCAGCTGCCTGGCTGGAAGGTTTTCTGAAAGGCAGCGGTACCATTCTGTTAATAGATAATGATCTCTGGAACCTGGTGAACAACTGGGTTGATTCCCTTGATGAAGAAACTTTTACAAGGGTATTGCCCCTGTTACGAAGAACATTCGCCGGCTTCAGCTCACCCGAAAGAAAAAAGCTGGGCGAGAAAGTAAAGTCCGGCGGTGGCGGCACCCCCATTAAACAGGTTGAAAGTAATATAGATGAAGAAAGTGCCAAACAGGGCATTCCGGTTATCATGCAATTATTAGGGATAAAAACCAATCAATGAGCAACAACGAACAACATACCCGCAAATGGCGATTGATCCTTGGTGGAAAAGAAAACGATGGCACCGGTGTTACCCTGAATGAGCGCGATCTGCAAATGGATAAAACACTGGAAGCATTATACGATAGTACCCGCCAGGGCGGACTGGGTCCCTCCTCGCCCAACGTAGCCCGCTGGCTGGGAGATATTCGTACATTTTTTCCCTCATCAATTGTGCAGGTAATGCAACAGGATGCCCTGAATCGTTTGAACCTGACACAAATGTTGTTTGAAAAGGAAATGTTGGAAAACGTAGAAGCCGATGTGCACCTGGTGGCTACGTTGATGACGCTGAGTAAAGTAATTCCTGATAAAACAAAAGATACCGCGCGCCAGGTGGTGCGCAAAGTGGTAGACGAATTAATGCGCAAGCTGTCACAACCCACACAACAGGCTATTATTGGCAGTTTGAACAGAAGCGCCCGCAATCGCCGGCCACGGCATAACGAGATCAACTGGCATGCAACCATTCAAAAGAATCTGAAACATTACCAACCCGATTATAAAACCATCATCCCGGAAACCAGGATCGGCTATGGCCGCAAACGAACTGCATTAAAAGATGTAGTGCTGTGCATAGATCAAAGCGGATCGATGGGGACTTCAGTAGTGTATTCCGGCATCTTTGGTTCGGTGATGGCCTCCATTCCTGCCATTAAAACAAAAATGGTGGTGTTTGATACGGTTGTAACAGATCTCACCGAAGAATTGACCGACCCGGTAGAATTACTCTTTGGGGTGCAACTGGGTGGCGGAACAGATATCAACCTGGCGCTTACCTATTGTCAGCAGATCATCACCAAACCCAATGATACCGTATTGGTCCTGATCACCGATCTGTACGAAGGCGGCAATCAGGATAAAATGCGTCAACGTGCTGCAGAGTTGGTGGCCGCCGGCGTACAGGTGGTTGTATTGCTGGCATTGAATGACGAAGGTGCGCCCTTCTACGATCATAATAATGCGCAATATTTTTCCAACCTGGGCATCCCTGTGTTTGCCTGCACCCCCGATAAATTCCCCGACCTGATGGCCGCGGCCCTGAGTAAACAGGATATTGGCCTGTGGGCAGCAAAAGAAGACCTGGTTATAAAAAAATAAACTTACCCTATGGCATTTACGGTTGAACAACTGAGCCCCTTTAATAAACAGGTCGCTGCTGGTTATAAAACTGCCGACTTAAAAAATAATCTCGCATTAGTAAACGACTATCTAACCGGTAAAACAAATTCATTAACCGCACTTACTTCCACTTACGACAATTATTATTTCAAGGACCTTACCATGCTCCTGAAGCTTCCACACCAGTGGGACCAAAATGACCAACTGGTATTGGATGTGATAACGTCTGCTGCTGTATGGACGAGTGTAATGAATTCGTTTATTGTACGGCTGGCGCAAAAAGTTGACGCATCAGGAACGGAACAGGATTGGAACGATGGGTTAGCTTTTTTACAGAACCATGTTACCCTGATAGAAGTATTCTATTTTCTTTTAAACTCCAGGAATCCGTTTGGTGAGGAAAAAGAAACAAAGAACACGATCCAGTTGAAATGGCTGAAAGACTACCTTGTTGCAGCAGATAAGAATACGGTAACAGCACTTATTAAACAATATAGCGGAGTCTATGATCAATATAGTAAAAGTGGCTTCAATCCATATTTTCTGGGGTTGCTCATGGAATGTTTACCTGCAGAAGTAGATGGGTATTTGCAGTCGAACCTCGAAGACGGGCAACTATTCAATTTAGGTGCCATATATCCGGCCCTGAATTACAATGGGGAAAAATACCTGGCGTATATTATTGAGAGAATAAAGGTACATCAGGGTTATAGTAAGGACCGCACTAATGTAGAGGACCGCTTCTTTGTGCTCATGATGCTGCAATATAAACATCCGGGGTCGGTAAATGACCTGTTGATAGCTGTGGCCAATGATTATCTGTCATTGTATCCTGCCATCAATAAGGACGGTTGGGAAAGAACAATTAATGATGGAAAAGACAGGTATATAATGAGTACGTTGGCTGGTAAGATCCTGATGGAAGCAGATCCTGTGAGCACCAAAGAAAAATTATGGGACCTTATACAGCAGACCAAATATTTGCACCAAACTTTGTTGAATTTACTGGTTAACACGTTCAGGGCAGAGGCCCTTCCCTTCCTGTTGAAAGCGCTGAAGGCATCTACAGATGATGTAACCTATCACGAATACGTGCTGGATCTGATAAAGAAATTTGACAGTGACAAACACAATGAAGCTTTATGGGAGTTGGTATTGCATAAATCGAAACAGGTTCGCCAGTTGGCAGTGCAGGAACTGGGACAAGCTGAAAATGCCATTGAGAAAACTACCGTTTTGTTGAATCATAAAAGAACCGATGTTCGACAAACAGCCGCCCAGATATTAAGTATAATACCTTCACGGGAGGCAAAAGCCGTTTTACGAAAAGCAATTGCCGGTGAAAAAAATGATGATGCCAGAGACGTAATGTTGCTGGCTGTGGCGGAAGAATTATATGCGAATATGGATGATGACATGCTGGCGCAGGTGGTAGCAGATGCACGCGAACGGGGGAAGCTTGCAACACCATTGGAAGCGTGGTTGAGTGAAGATGCCCTGCCTGCTTTGTATTATTCAAATGGTAAGCAATTAAGCAACGATGAGGTGCGCTTTTTACTGTACCGGATGAGCCGGGTAAAAACCATGCGTTCAGACCTGGAAGCCAGGCTGGTAATAAACAGGCTGGATAAAGAAAGGTCAGCCGGTTTTGCCTTACACCTGATCAAACTGTTTATTGATAAAGAAACCAGGCCCGAACATAAATACTTACTCGCTTTATCGGCTTTGCTGGGTAATGAAGCGGTGGCAGATAAAATACGTATTACCATTGACAAATGGATAGATGATAGCCGGTTTAAAATGGCTGAGTATGGCGTAGGCGCGCTGGCGTTGCAGGGAAGCAATAAAGCATTGCGCTGGGTGGAGTTATACAGTCGTAAATACAAAACTAAAAAGGCCAATGTAGGAGCCGCCGCCTTATTAGCCCTGGAGGCTGCTGCAGAAGAATTGAATATTACAGTGTATGAACTTGGTGATCGCATTGTACCTGACTTTGGGTTTGAGGGCTTGTTCAGGGAGTTTACCATAGATGGCGACAACTATCGCGCGTTTATTGACAGCAATTTTAAAATAGCATTTTTTAACGACGATAATAAAAAACTGAAGGCTATCCCTGCCAGTGCAGCTAATGAACTAAAAGATGAGTTTAAGGCTATTGCAAAAGAGGTAAAGGACATCGTAAAGTCACAATCATCGCGTCTGGAACATTACCTCGTGGTACAACGCCGGTGGAACAAAGAACAATGGGAGCAATTCTTTTTAACCAATCCGGTTATGTTTATATATGCCACCAAATTGCTTTGGGGCATATATGATAATGGTGTGCTGAAACAATGTTTTTATTCCCAGGAAGACACCACGTTGATGGATGCCGAAGACAACGAAATCTCAATTGAATCAACTGCGCAAACAGGCATTGTACACCCATTGCAGCTCTCAGCAGAGGAGTTGAAAAAATGGCAACGTAAATTTTTTGATCTTTCCATTGAGCCGGTTTTCCAACAGCTCGACCGGAACATTCATCCATTGGCGCCCGAACACAAAGA
>JAJKIL010000258.1 GCA_021154515.1 Niastella sp.
TGCGCGTTTACTAAATTAGGGAACCGCCGTATACCGAACGGTACGTACGGTGGTGGGAGAGGTCGGCGTAGGAACTAATCCTACGCCACCTACTCGATTGATGGTGTGATAAAGGAACTGGCAAAAAAGTACAAAATATCCTTTCTACGTACAACCTGTAACATTATTAATTACAAACCCTGTGTGCCAAAGTACGATTTATACCTGCTGCCATTAGGTACCTCCCTCATTAATAGCGGGTTTATGGCTTCCTGTTTGTTGTTTTATACAATACAAATGTAGTTTTACATACTAAGTACGTTAGCTCCTGTTAACTAAATATATTAGTAATCTGAGTAGTTTTGAAGTGGAAGGAACTACTATGTATTTAAATTGCAGAACATATTTCAGCTTACGATACGGCACTTATTCTACAGAAGAACTGGTAAATACTGCTGCAGACCACGGTATTCATGTACTTGCTTTAACAAACATCAATTGTACCTGCGATAGCTGGGATTTTGTAAACTTCTGCCAGCAAAAAGACATCAAACCTGTTGTTGGTGTTGAGATCAGGAATGAAGATACCCTGCTTTATATGTTGCTGGCAAAGAACAACCAGGGGTTTGCCAGCATCAATGAGTTTTTATCATATCACTTACAACAGAAAAAAAACTTCCCCGGGCATGCAGCCGAATATTTTCAAAACAACCGCGATGTATATATTATTTATCCCTTTGATAGAAAGTCTGCCGCTGATCTGTTACCTGACGAATATATTGGCATTCTGGCATCAGAACTAAATAAACTGTTTGGTACCGACTGGAAGAAGTACGAGCATAAACTGGTGGTGCGGCAACCGGTTACCTTTCAAAACAAACAGTATTTCAATTTGCATCGCCTGCTGCGGGCCATACACAAAAACACCTTGTTGTCGAAACTGCCGGTTGAGGCGCAGGCATCTCCCGATGAAACATTTGTGTCACCGGCCGCCTTGCTCGAACAGTTCAGGCAATTTCCGGCTATTGTGACCAATACCTACAAGCTGTTGGATACCTGCCGGATAGAGATGGATTTCAAGGTAGATAAAAATAAAAAATGCTTCAGCGCTACTGTAGAAGATGACCGGGTATTACTGGAGAAACTGGCCACCGAAGGTTTGATTGCCCGCTATGGCAGAAAGAACAAAGTAGCGCACGAAAGAATGCAAAAGGAATTAAAGATCATCAACGACCTGGGTTTTAATTCTTATTTCCTGATCAACTGGGATATGATCAGGTATGCCCAGTCGCGCGGATTTTATTATGTAGGGCGGGGGAGTGGCGCCAATTCAATTGTAGCATATTGTCTGCGTATTACCGACGTAGATCCTATTGAGTTGAATCTTTATTTTGAACGCTTTCTGAATCCAGAGCGCACTTCCCCGCCCGACTTTGATATCGACTTCAGCTGGACTGACCGCGACGACATCATGGATTATATCTTTAAACGGTATGGTCGCAAGCACGTGGCCCTGTTGGGTTCCTACACTACGTTTCAGCATGATGCCATTATAATGGAACTGGGAAAAGTATTCGGTTTACCGGTTGAAGAAATAAAAAGCCTGCAGCGCGCTTCGCAGCCTGGCGACAAAATCCAGCGGCTCATTATGCAATATGGCCGGCTGATGAAGAATTTTCCCAACAATATTTCCATTCACCCCTGTGGCATGCTGGTTACCGAGAAACCTATATATGAGTATGCCGCTTTATTTATGCCGCCTAAAGGATTTGCCACCACGCAAATGGATATGTTCGTGGCAGAGAACATCGGCATCAACAAATTTGATGTGTTGAGTCAACGGGGGCTGGGGCATATAAAGGAAAGCCTGCGCCTGATAAAAGCTAACAGGGGAATAGATGTTAATATTCATGACTTCCAGAACTTCAGACATAATACCGCCATCAAAGATCAGATCCGGGGAGCGCAAACCATTGGTTGTTTTTATATAGAATCACCCGCCATGCGGCAGCTGCTGAAAAAGCTCCGGTGCGATGATTACATCACGCTGGTGGCAGCCAGTTCCATCATCAGACCGGGCGTGGCGCAGTCGGGTATGATGCGGGAGTATATAACCCGGTTCCATAACCGGGAGAAAATAGTGTACCTGCACCCACTTTTTGAGGAGCATTTAAGTGAGACTTTCGGCGTAATGGTTTTCCAGGAAGATGTGATAAAGATCGCGCATTATTTTGCCGGTTTGTCCTTAGGCGAAGCAGACATTCTGCGCCGGGCTATGAGTGGTAAATACAGATCGAGCAATAAATTCAAACATGTAAAGGATAAGTATCTGTCCAATTGCCGGGAACTGGGACATTCAGACGAGCTGGCGCATGAAGTATGGCGACAGATGGAAAGTTTTGCCGGTTACAGTTTTAATAAAGCACACTCGGCCAGTTTTGCGGTGGAAAGTTATATGAGCCTGTACTTAAAAACTTTCTTCCCCAAAGAATTTATGGTAGCCGTGATCAATAATTTCGGCGGCTTTTATTCAACGGAATTATATTTTATTGAATTGATGAAAGCCGGTGGTATTATACACGCCCCCTGCATAAACAACAGCGAAGTATATACCAGTATCAGGGGCGATGAAGTGTATACCGGTTTTGTGCATATTAAAGCGTTGCAGGAAAACTCCATGCAACAGATCATGGAAGAGCGGAAAACGGGTGGCGCCTTTCTGCATTTGCAGGATTTTATTGAACGCACCCATATCGGGCTTGAACAACTCAACATCCTGGTGAGTGTGGGCGCCTTTCGCTTTACGGGTAAAACAAAAAAACAATTATTGTGGGAAGCCAATTTTCTGCAAAAGAAAAATAAGGCCCATATCCCGGTAAGCGAATCTTTGTTTGTAGAAAAGCCGGTGGAGTTTAGTTTGCCTGTACTAACTGACAATGCGGTTGATGATCTGTACGATCAAAAAGAGATCCTGGGTTTTACCTTATCGAACCCGTTTGCAATGGTTGATGCCGATACCGATAATTACGTTCCCGCCCGGGAAATAGGCAATCATTTGCACCAGGTAATTACGGTGCTGGTTTATTTTATCGCCAGCAAACATGTGCAAACGAAAAATAATGACATCATGTTCTTCGGAACTTTTATTGATAAAGACCTTGACTGGGTGGATACCGTTCACTTTCCTGATACGGCCCGCAATTACCCCTTGCACAGTGGAGGATTTTATAAACTCACCGGCCGCGTAGTGGATGATTTTGGGGTGTTTAGCATTGAAGCCCGCAAAACGATTAAGGTGGGATTTAAAAAACGCAGTTACGATACGCTTAAATAACGACCATGTTATTATCAAAGGACAGACATATTGCGCATTTTGACCTGGATGCTTTTTTTGTATCGGTAGAAACTTTGCGAAATCCGAAGTTTTGCGGCAAGCCATTGCTGGTAGGGGGAGGCAGTGACCGCGGTGTGGTGGCTGCCTGTAGTTATGAAGCCCGCAAATTTGGCATTCACAGCGCCATGCCTATGAAAATTGCCCGCAGGTTATGTCCGGAAGCAATTATTATAAGAAGCGATATTGAGGCCTACAGTAAATATTCCCGCCTGGTGACGGATGTGATAAAAGATACTGTTCCCGTTTTTGAGAAAGCGAGTATCGATGAGTTCTATATCGATCTTACCGGAATGGATAAGTTTTTCGGTTGTTTGCAGTTTACCGGCCAGTTAAAGAAAAAGATCAATAAAGAAAGCGGGTTGCCTGTTTCCTGGGGGCTGGCTTCCAACAAACTCATCAGCAAGGTGGCTACCAACGAGGTAAAACCTAATGGACAGCTGGAAATACCTTTTGGGAACGAAAAGTCGTTTTTGGCGCCGCTCAGCATTATAAAAATCCCGGGCGTAGGTAAGGAAACAGGTTATAAGCTGTTAAAGATGGGTGTTGAAACGGTGAAAGTGTTGAGTGAGATTCCCATGGAGATGATGGAGAACCTGTTGGGAAAATCAGGGATCGATCTGTGGCGCAAGGCAAACGGCATCGATGAAACGCCGGTGGTGCCCTATCATGAACAAAAATCGATCTCTACAGAAAGCACGTTTCAAACAGATACCATCGATACCCATTTCCTGCACAGCCAGCTGGTACGGATGACGGAAGAAATTGCTTTTCAATTACGGCAGCAAAACAAGCTGACCGGCTGCGTGACCGTGAAAGTGCGGTATTCGAATTTTGAAACTTTTACCAAACAGATTACCATTCCTTATACCAATGCCGACCATGTGCTGTTACAAACGGCTAAGGAGCTGTTCAATAAGCTGTACGAACGGCGATTACTCATCAGGTTATTGGGTATCCGGTTTACCCACCTCATTCCGGGGAATTACCAGATCAGTTTATTTGAAGATACCCAGGAAATGATCAAACTGTACCAGGCAATCGACAGCGTAAAAAAGCGATTTGGTGAAAAAACGCTTATCCGGGCCGTTGGAGTGGGCGTATAAACGAAAATTCACGCTTTTGTGCCTGCGTTATAAGTGAAAATACTTATTGGGAAACGGAAAACTATTCATTTTTCATCTTTCTGAAAAAATCTTTTGTCGAACGCTTCACTCCGGTGTATAGTAATAAGGGGAATGTCACATCTTTTTGTGCAGGCAACCCTGATTAAAACCGTATACGATTTGTGTAGCAGAAATTTTGAAAAAAATAGAAGTAACTATGAAAAAAGAACACCCTATCACTATCGCCGTAGTAGATGACAACGCCCTGATTCGTGAAAGTGTAAAATTCCGCCTTAAATCATTGGGTTACAATGTAGTTATGGAGGCAGAAAATGGGCAGGAGTTCCTTGATAAATTACAGGAGAGCCATACACCAGATATATGTGTGCTGGATATTAATATGCCGGTAATGGATGGGTTAGAAACCACCGTTCATTTAAAAAAGGAATGGCCGGCCATGAAGATCATTTTCTTTTCCATGGAAGACAGCAGTATATATATTAATAAAGGGATTCAATTGGGGGCCGATGGATTTGTTGCGAAAGATGCACCCTTTACAGATTTAAATAATATGTTGTTGTCGGTGATAAAACAGGTACAGGTGGCCTAAAACCTGATAAGTTTTTGTAAAAACACGCTCATTCCATTAAACCAAATAACAAAAGCCTCCCGATGCATCGGGAGGCTTGTTTATTTAATCGGTCTCTGACGATCTTTAATATCTGCCATCTTTTTTATCCATAGAACGGCCTACACCATAACCAGCGCCACCACCTAATACGGCACCGGCGGCTGCACCTAATCCCCGGTTCTTTTTAACTATTATAGCACCTGCTGCTGCTCCAACACCGGCGCCGATCACTGTTCCCTTGGCCGCTTTACTCCAGCCTTTTTTCTTTTTAACCGGTTGGGTAGCCGGCGCTGTTTCATTAACTGTATAATGTTTGTGTACTACCACAGTTTGCGTAGGCGGAGTAGCTGTTTTCGTCTGGGTATTCTGTTGTTGATCTTTCCATTCTTTATACTCTTTAAACTCCGATTGAGAAATGGAATTTGGCGTTACAGGCACACTGCCTGATTCCAGTTTGTTGTCATTGTTCTTGCACGACGATACCAACATGGCCGCACTTAGTACTACTGCTGTGGTTGTGTAAAATATCCGTTTCATAATCTGCGATTTTAAGGTTATTCAATCACTACCTGTATATACAGAAAAAGTGTGCCATAAACCCGGCAAATGTTAAAAATGATGCCAGGAAGCGCTGTATCCCCTCATTTTCAACAAAATAGCAGTCATTCACATTAACATAAAGAAATTTTAAGGCTTTATGGCAGTAAGTTGTTAAAGAATATTGAAGCATTGGGATTTTTACGATCCTTTGCGAACTTTTTGCTAAACATGTTTTGCAGAGTAAACGAGCGAAGATCAATAGATTGATTGATGAGCTTAGTACGTTCCTATTCGTTATGCGCAGGTGCTAACCGTATTTTCACGGTTGTGGTTGAACGATAGTTAATTGTATAGTGTACGTTTCCGGGAACGTTTGCGTAAAAAAATATGTTATAAGAACCTTGTGATCGTTCACTTCTTTTTAACTTTCCTGTAGTTATTAATTACCCATTCCCCGGATTTTTTCTACAATTACCCAGTAAGTTTTTTTATCCGTGCCGATTACCCGATCCCGTTATTGCTAATAGCGATCAGTTGCTTATTGTTTCGCCGGAAACCCTCCTCCTGCGTAATGAGCATATCATCTGCTATATAGCTTTCAACCAGTTTCACCCGAAATGGTGTAGCCAGCTGTATGTAGTTTTTGCGCGAAACTATGCGGGACCCTTATTGCCTTAACGATTTTCTTTTATACTTTAATTAAAGCTTGTTTTATGAAAAAAATGCTATTACTATTATTTTCCTTATTCTCTGTTTATGTGGGTACTTATGCCCAGGACCTGTATGTATCTCCTTCGGGAAGTGCATCCAATTCGGGCACTTCCATTTCAGCGCCAACTACCCTGGCGAATGCGATTGCTACTATTACTGCCGGTAGCACTATTTATATGCGGGGTGGTACTTACAATTTAACTGCCACCGTATTGATTGCGGAATCGAACAGTGGTACTTCTTCTGCACCTAAAAACATATTTGCTTATGGAAGTGAAGTACCTGTAATCAGTTTTGCCGGGATGGCTGTTGCTTCCTCCAACCGGGGTATTATTCTGGATGGAAGCTACTGGCATTTAAAAGGCTTGATCATCGAAAGCGCCGGTGACAATGGAATGCTGCTTTCCGGTGATAACAACACTATTGAAAGCTGTATCTTCAGAAAGAACGCCGATACCGGTTTACAGCTAAGCCGGTATAATACCAGTTATACCACTATTGCGCAATGGCCCAGTAATAACCTGATCCTGAATTGTGAATCGTACGACAACAAGGACCCGGATAATGAAGACGCCGATGGTTTTGCCGCCAAACTTACCTGCGGCGCAGGAAACGTTTTCCGGAATTGTGTTTCCCATAATAATATCGATGATGGCTGGGACCTTTACACAAAACCCGATACCGGACCTATTGGGGCCATCACGCTGGAAGGTTGTATTTCCCATGACAATGGTATTCTCACCGATGGTACTACATCGGGCAATGGCGACAAAAACGGCTTTAAGCTGGGTGGCGAAGATATTTCGGTGAACCATATTGTAAGGAGATGCGTGGCCTATAACAACGGTCAGCATGGGTTTACTTACAACAGGAACCTCGGTACTATTGAGGTTACGAATAACACTTCATACAATAACACCCAACGTAATTTCAATTTCGATGGTGGTACCAGTGTATTTAAAAACAACCTGTCGTTCCAGAGCGGTTCAAACGATCGCATTATCGGCACTGCAACAGCGCCCAATTCCTTTCAGGGAGCTGCAGGTGGTTTTACAGTAACAGCAGCCGATTTTGTTACCTTAACGCCTGGCCCTGCTGCCAACCCAACCTCAAATGGGTTTTTGAATTTAGCGGCCGGAAGTGATCTCATTAATGCTGGTGTAACATCTACCGGTATTACGTACAATGGCAGCGCGCCAGACCTGGGTGCTATTGAATCGGGTAATACGTCTACTTCCTATTCCCTTACCACTAATATATCGCCTTCAGCGGGTGGAACAGTTAGCCGCAATCCGAACGCCACCACTTATGCTTCCGGTACGGTTGTTACGCTTACCGCTACTCCCGGCAGTGGCTATACCTTTACTGGATGGAGTGGGGATGTTACCGGTTCTTCCACTTCAGTAACAGTTACCATGAACGCCAATAAAACGGTTACCGCCAACTTTACCAATAGCACCGGCACCACGTATACCTTAACCACTACAGCGAGTCCTTCGGCAGGTGGTAGCATAACACTTAGTCCCAATGCCACTTCCTATGCAGCCGGTACTGTTGTAACCTTAACGGCAACACCAGCATCCGGTTATTTTTTCAGCAGCTGGAGCGGTGGCGCCAGCGGTACCAGCACTACTACAACAGTTACCATGAATGCCAACACCAGTGTTACGGCCAACTTTACTACCAGCGGTGGCACCGGCACTACTTTGCGCATCGATGATAAATCAGGTACAGGTATCGGTTATTGCAGCGCGAACGGTTCCAGACAAAACACTTACACCGGCGCAGATGGCGGCTATTATATTAACCTGAGTAATTCGAGCGGACAGGGCATTACCTGGGCAGTGAGCGCAGGAGCGGCTGGTACGTATAACCTGGTTTGGCGCTATGCCAATGCGGGTTCACAAAGCGCTACAACGGCCAGGGTGCTGGTAAATGGCGTGCAGGTGAATGCGGCAGTGGCCTTCCCGAAAACAGCTGCCTGGAGCACCTGGACCACTACCGCTCAGATCCCTGTAACCTTAGTTGCCGGTGCGAACAAGATCAGGCTGGAAACAACGGTTGCTGCAGAATTTGCGAATATAGACTGGATAGAAATCACCGGGAACAACCCCACCGAAGCATCCTGCAGTGCTGCCACCGGCGCAAGAATAGAAACGCCCATTACAGGTGTTAATCCGGCTGAGATGAAGCCAATAGTACTGCCTAATCCAACAACCGGTTTATCAACGCTGCGGTTTAACGTTACTGCTTTAGAAAAAGTGATGGTGAACCTGTATGCAACCGATGGCCGGTTAATAAAAACATTGACCAATAAAACCTATTCGCCTGGTAGCTATACAATACCCGTAGATTATACCGGCTTACAAAAGGGAGTTTATTTTATCATCATACATAACGGCCATTCAAAAACTGTTCTTCAAAATACGTTCGTACACTAACTATAAGCCGGTAATAACAAGAGAGTCCGCCGCGGCGGACTCTTCTTTTTGTTTGCAACTATCACCAGGGAGGTAAATAAAAAGAGGATGCATCTTATCAGATGCACCCTCTTATACTGTAAAGGAGGCGATTGTTACTTGTTACGCTACGCTGGCTCCGGCAAATTCCAATTGTTCAGCTGCTGTGAGCGGGAACAGGTACCAGCAAATGCCCAGTAAAAAGCAGGCATATTCTTCATTGCTGTATTTGTTGGCCAACAGTGAAGCAAAGGAAGGAGCTGCAGTCATATCACACACAGCCAATGGCATGGATACCGTATGTTCAAATACCACCAGTTGCGAATTGTTCTGCAACATGTAGTAGTATTTTTTTCCTTCAATTTCTATGAACCCTGTACCGTGAACCTTGTCAATAGCCAGTTTTCCAATTTCAACCCCATATTCATTTTTCAATATGGTTTTGTTGTGCCATAATCCTGTTTTGTCGATAAAAAAAAGCCGGTGGTTTTCTTCGCTACTAATACGTACTGATTGTTGTTCGAGGTTATACTTTATTTCCAGTTTAGTATTGTCGCCTTCCGTCAATTGATATTTTCTAATATAAACAGAAGGCTGGTTAACATACACCCATTTCATAATGCGGCAATTAGCGAGTTAAGAAATTTTTAGGAATCTCCTGCCAAATGTATACTTGTTCACTGTAAGAAAAATTCTGTGTGGATTATTAATTGTGCATTGTGGAAAAAACGAGCAGGTTTTTGATTAATGTCAAATATTTGACTGCGTTTTCCGAAATGGAATATTAACTCTGCATTATCTTTTTGTTAACTGGTGTTTTGTGTTATAAAAATTGTTATAAGTATAATTCTGCTGCCATTATTGATGTGTTACGGAACCTGAACCAGAAATATGTGTGGTAACGGCTGGTGAGCCTTTAAACAAAATGCTGCCACTGCCTGAAATGCTTGCATCCAGGGTTTGGGTGGCAAACAATTGAATATTACCAGAGCCCCTGATGCTGGCGCGGGCATCTTTTACCTGTAAGCCCGATGCATTTATTAATCCGCTGCCGCTAATACGCAGGTTGTTCGTATTGGCATTGCCGCTGCTAACGGTTATTATTCCCGATCCATCTATATCGGCATTGACCTCTGTGGTGGTTACATTGTTAACCTTCAGGTTGCCTGATCCATTTACATGTAAGCCCATATTGGCAGGGGTAATAAGGTCAGATACTTCCAGGTATCCGGAACCATTCACCGTGAAAGACCGTACATCCGGGCCATTTACCAATACGGTAATGCCATCATTAGTGCGGACCCTGGTGATATCATGGCGGAAACGGATCTGCAGCTCATTATTGATAACAACTGTTTCTATTTCTTCCAGGATGTTTTCCTGGGCTTGTAGTTCTACCTTAAAAACGGAATCCTGTTTAAAATAAAGTTCGGCCGGTATCCTGAGGTTCAATCCATCAAAGGTGGCTGTTTGCCGGCTTTCTACTACTACCGGTCCTTTACCGGTGATCTTTTTACACGAGGAAGAAACAATGAATAATAAGACCACGCAGATGGCTAAATGGAAATTTTTCATGGTTGTAATGTTTATAATTGATAAATGATTGCTATACGATTACCATTCTACTTTATAGTTCAATACCGGGATCATACCGTTCTGGTAATTGGTGATCGTGGTTCCTTTCAGCAGGTCATATTTCTGGTTGTAAATATTTTTCCGGTTTATTACATTTTGAATATCGAGCGAAAGCGTACTGGTTAAACGCGTACGGTTCCATTTAAGACTGACACGGCAATCCGGGCGGAAGTAGGCCTGGTTTTGCAAACTGAACGCTTCCTTCTCTTTGTAAATGGTGTAGCCTTCCTGTTGTGAAGCTGCCAGGTCAATAGGCGTTGTACGGTAACCACCGGCATAAATAACCTTGATGTTTATACCTAACACCTTACGTTGCCCTGATAAGGGAAACTCTTTTCCTGCCACGCCGTTGAAAAGATAGTTGCCATTGTAGCGGGTATTTCTTTCCACGCCATCTGCTGCGGTGTATTTCGATTGATAAAAGGAACCATTCACCGTATAATAAAGATTGTTATCGAGGTATTTCTCCAGGGTTAACTCAATGCCATAGTTTCTGCCCTTTCCATTATTGGTAAGCGGATCGGTGATGAATTCATTTTGAATGTTGAGGGTAGAAAAGGTTTTGGCGAGGTCCACCGTCACTGGCACATCAAACAGTTGCTGATAATATACTTCTCCTTTTGCCCGTAACTTATAACCTACTAACCGGCTATAGGAAAGCACAAAGTGATGCGCCCTGGTAAGATCGATGTATTGATTGGTCGCCTGGCCATTGATGTCTTTCGCAAAGTATACACCCAATGGCTGTAGCTGGCTGTGCAACCCATAACCAAAAGCCAGGGAGCTTTTATTGTCGGGGTCCCATTTAACAGAAGCCCTTGGCTCGGCCGAACCTGTATTATTGTACAACAAAGCCAGGTAATGCATGCCTACGTTAAAGGTGAGGTTATTGTAGGGTTTGTATTGCCATTGCACAAAAGCCTGAACGGTTTGGGTATTACCGCTGGTATTGATGTTTTCAAGCAACGGTGCATTTGGATTTTCCTTCGATAGCTTGTAATATTTAAAGAAAATGAAATTTACATAAGCGCCTGCCCGCAGGGCATTGCTGGCATTGATCTTATGATTGAGGGTAGAAGAGACCAGTATTTTTTGGGTGATGTAATTGTCCTTGTAATTGTCTACAATGCTCTTGCTGCTCTGTACATATTTCTCATTGTAAGAGTTGGAAGTATATGAAAATGCCAACGCTGATCTCAGGGTGGTTTGATTGTCGATAGGAATAGTATGCGTGATGCCGGTAGCGCCAGTATTCGCGATAAACTTACCGGCGTACCGGTCATCCTGCATTTCCCATTTAGAACTATCGGTCTCGATCTTTTGGTTGTCGGAGCTCAATCCGCCAAAACCAAACACCGTAAAAATTCCTTTATTTTTTGTGGGGAGATAAATATTATACGAAAGGTCCTGGAAATTGGTGGCGCCCTGCGACAGATCGAGGCCCATCTTGTTTAACAATGACAGGGTAGAGTACCGGTAGTTTACCA
>JAJKIL010000259.1 GCA_021154515.1 Niastella sp.
AACAATCAATGACAAATCATAATTCAAGACGATCATTTATATCAAAAGCTGCAATTGCAGCAACACTGGCCCCATTAGCAACCTTCGGCCGGGGTTATGAACAGGCGGTGGAACGAACGCCAAAAGCGTCGCCCCCTGCCAATTTAAAGATCACCGATGTAAAGTGCGGGTATATAAAGGGAAGTCTGTTTGTAAAAATATACACCAACCAGGATATCTGGGGTTGTGGGGAAGGCGTGGATGCCATTGCCGGCACCTATCATCTTGTAAAGAATTTCGGCGAACGCATCAAAGGAAAAAGTCCCTTGAATGTACACCGGTTATTTGAAGACATTCGCAAATCTGGTTTTTTCCAGGGCGCCCAGTCGGGCATGTATGTGGCGGTTTTGTCGGCCATAGAAACCGCGTTGTGGGACCTGGCCGGTAAAGCCCTGCAGCTACCGGTGTACCAATTGTTGGGTGGTAAGTTCCGCGATAAAGTGCGCGTGTATTGTGATACGGCCCTGTATCAACAAAACCTGCCTACGCCTGCTGATTTTGCCGAAGCAGCAAAGAAGGCAAAATCGATGGGCTTCAATGCCATCAAATTCGACCTTGACCAGGCAAACGATCCTAATAAATACGACCGGTACAACTGGACGGCGAGTCCGGCAGAGTTGCAACGCATGTACGATCAGTTGTCTGCAGCCCGTGAAGCCGCAGGGCCCACCATCGATATCTGTGCCGATATGCATGGGCGGTATGATGCGGTGACCGGTCATGCCATTGCAAAAAGACTGGAATCTTTGAACCTGATGTGGCTGGAAGAACCTGTGCCCGCTGAGAATATAGAAGCTTATAAGCTCATCTCCGATTCCACCACCACGCCCATTTGTGTAGGAGAGAACCAGTACCTGGCGTATGGGTTCAGAAAAATGTTGGAGATTGGCGCGGTAGATATTATTATGCCCGATCTGCAAAAATGCGGTGGGCTGGGCGAGGGGCAGCGTATTGCCAACCTGGCCAATTTATATTATGTGCCTTTTGCACCGCATATGGTGGCTTCGTTTCTGGGCGCCATGGCGTCGGCCCATGTTTGTGCTTCGGTGCCCAATTTCATGATCATGGAATGGCAATCTTATTTTCATACCGATCCCATGTTCAAAGAAATTGTTACTTATAATGGCGAATGGGTGAACAACAGTTTTATAACGGTATCGGAGAAGCCGGGTATTGGCGTGGAGATCAATGAAGCCGGGATGAAGAAGTATGCGTTACCCGGGATACCGTTTTTTGAATGAGTATAAATACAAAAGGAAGCAGTTCGGGCTTCCTTTTGAAATATAAATTTATTGGCTATTACTAATTCGACATTGCCTTCAAACCAACAATCGAACCTATCAGGGTAGTAAGAAAAAATATACGCCAGAATGTGGCGGGTTCTTTAAAAAAGAAGATGCCCATTAAAACGGTGCCAACTGCGCCAATGCCTGTCCATACAGCATAGGCTGTGCCGATAGGAATGGTTTTAGTTGCTTTCATTAAAAGTAACATACTTACAGACAAGGCAATAAAAAAGCCTGTATACCACCAGGCAGATGTACTACCTGTTGTTTCCCTGGCCTTTCCTAAACAGGATGCAAATGCTACTTCCAGCAATCCTGCTACAATCAAAATAATAAAGTTCATACTATTGTTTTTTTGTACAACACAAAGATCAACTATGGATGCGAGAAGGTTGTAAACCCAATATCTTGCAAATTAAAATAAAGAGGTTTCACGACCTGTAATTTCTTATATAAATATCTTTCTTATTGTGATATAAACTTTAGTCGTAAATTGTCGCCTCGATTGTAATAAGTATGAAAATGACAATTAAAACGGTTTTTCATTTTGGATTGTTGATGTGTTTGCCATTTTTGCTTCAGGCGCAACAACCGTCATCAAAAGTTTCCAACAGAAACTACCACAATCCGGTATTGAAAGGCTTGTATGCCGATCCGGATATTATTTTCTCCGCTAAAACAGGTAAGTTCTATTTGTACCCAACCAGTGATGGATTTACCAACTGGACGGGCACTTACTTCAAGGCATTTTCTTCCCCCGACCTGGTGAACTGGAAAGACGAAGGCGTGATCCTCGATCTGCCAAAAAACGTGAGCTGGGCAAAGATAAGGGCCTGGGCGCCTTGTATCATTGAACGAAAGATCAATGGTGTATATAAATACTTTTTCTATTTCTGTGGCGAGCAAAAGATTGGGGTGGCGGTAAGTGATAATCCTGCCGGGCCATTTATAGACATGGGCAAACCCTTGATCGATAAACGTCCTGAAGGAATAACCAAAGGCGGACAAACCATTGATCCGGATGTTTTCCTGGACCCGCAAACCGGTAAATATTATTTGTACTGGGGCAATGGGTATATGGCAGGCTGTGAATTGAATGATGATATGGTTTCCCTGAAAATGGAGACACTGAAAGAATTGACACCCGATAAAACCTTCAGGGAAGGGACACATGTGTTTTATAGAAACGGCCAGTATTATTTTATGTGGTCGCAAAACGATACCCGCGATCCCAACTATTGCGTGCGCTATGGAACAGCCAGCGGGCCGCTGGAAAAAATAAGCATCCCCACCAATAACCTGGTGGTGTTTAAAGATTCAACAGCCGGTATTTTTGCCACCGGTCATAACTCCACCATTCAGGTGCCGGAAAAAGATGAATGGTACCTGGTGTATCACCGGTTCAATTATCCCAATGGTATAAATATGGGCCGAGAAGCCGGTTACAACCGCGAAGTATGCATAGATAAAATGGAGTTCAATGCAGATGGCACTATTAAACAAGTTCAACCCACACATGCTGGCATAAAACCGGTAAAGCAACTGCTCCGCTGATAAGAAAAACAATAATGGTCGGTGCTAATTCAGCCTGCCTTCCTTGTTGTATTTGGCTTTATAGTCAAGTGGAGATAATCCGGTGATCTTTTTAAACACTTCCCGGAAGGCTTTGTCATCTGAATAGCCAACATCGTTCATGACTTCAAAAACGGTCTTCCGGCCATTCTCCAGCGCCCGTTTGGCTACTTCCACTTTTACCCGCTGTAAATATTCCACTGGGGTATTGCCGGTAGCTTTTATAAAACGCCGGTCGAAGTTGCGGCGGCTGACGGCCAGTTTGGAAGCCAGTTCTTCAAATGAAATTTTCTCGCCCAGGTTTTCTTCAATAAAATCCTGCGCTTCGCAAACCATTTCATCACCATGGTTCTTTTGTATCTGGAAAATAAGAAAGGGCGATTGCGACGATCGTTCAATATCTATCTGAAATATTTTTGAACAGTAAATAGCTGTTTGCCGGTTAAAGTATTTTTCAACAATGAATAAGCAAAGGTTCAAAAAAGAGAATGCGCCTCCATTGGTGTAAATACCCGGTTCGGTGGCGATGAGTTTATCGAGGTGTAAATTGATGTTGGGGAACAGGCGTTTGAAATCGGTAGCCACATTCCAGTGGGTGGAGCAGGTTTTCCCTTCCAGTAAACCGGTGGCGGCCAGCAGAAAGGCGCCCGAACAAATACTGGCAATTTCAGCCCCGTTTTTATATTGGTCTTTTATCCAGTCAACCAAATCCTGGTTCTGTTGTATCATGAAGTCAAAATCACGACAGGCCAACGACGGAATGATAACCAGGTCGGTTTTTTTTATGTGCTTTATATGTACAGGATGGATGATGAACAGGCCGGCATCGAGTTGCAATTCCTCCTCATAACCTGCTACCTGGATGGTCATTTTAGATTCGTTACCAAGCCGTTGCCAGTAATCATTGGCCCGCTTCAGAATTTCATACGTGCCGGTAATGCTGCTTAAATTAACGTCCTGGGTTGGAACAAGGATGACCACCTGTTTCATAACAAAGAATTTATACGCTAAAGATACGTCATTACTTTGTCCAAATCAACCCAGTAGAATGTCTAATTGCCACCCATGTTATCATGTATTAAGACAGTAGCTTTTCGTAAATCGGCAATCGGCAAACATGATTGCCGATTGCCGACTGCCGCTTATCGTTGTGAATGGATGGTTTGTATTGTGCCATCAGGATTATAAAACAACTGAGTCACCTTTACATTGCGTAAATGTGTTTTGCCCGAGAGTTGAATGTCATGATAGAACAAATACCATTTGCCATCTTTCTCAATAATGGAATGGTGATTCGTCCAGCCTTTTACAGGTGCTAATAATATACCTTTATAAGTAAAAGGGCCATATGGACTGTCGCCAATGGCGTATACGATGTTATGCGTATCGCCGGTTGAATAAGAGAAATAATATTTGCCATGGTACTTGTGCATCCAGGATGCTTCGAAAAAGCGTTGGTCATTGTTTTTCTCTTTGTATAAATTGCCGGCACTGTCCAGTATTTTGATCTCCTTCACCGGTTCGGCAAACGACTTCATATCTGCGCTCAGTTTCGCTAAGCGGGGCAATATGGCCAGTTGATCGGGTTGACGCAATTTGCCGGCGCTGTCGTATTTGTTATTATTCCACCTTTGTAATTGTCCGCCCCAGATCCCACCAAAATACATATAGTACGAACCGTTGTCGTCTTGGAATACACAGGGATCAATGCTATAGCTGCCTTTAATGGGCTCCTTTTCGGCGGTGAACGGTCCTTCCGGCGTTTTTGAGGTAGCTACGCCAATCTGGAAAACATCCTGTTTGTTTTTTACCGGGAAGTACAGGTAGTAGGTGTTGTTGGCAAAAGCCGCATCGGGCGCCCATAGTTGACGACCGGCCCAGGGGATGTCTTTAATATGCAGGGCAACACCATGGTCGGTTACTTTGCCGCCTACCGAATCCATGGAAAGGATATGGTAATCCATCATGTTGAAATGGTCGCCATTGTCGTTTTCCGGCGTTCCGGTGGCCGTATCGTGCGAGGGATAAATGTAAATGCGGCCATTAAAAACATGTGCTGACGGATCAGCCGTGTAGATGTGCGTTACCAGGGGTTGCGACAGGTACTTGTTGTTTTCTGTAGAGATTTTCACTGTGCTGGAATCAGCAGTCGGCGCCTTGTCTGAAGCGGCATCGTTACAACTGCAGATGACGGCGATGGCAGAAGTAAGTATAAAACTGTTTCTTTTCATATGTTTATTCGTTGTGCTTGTAGTGTGGTTTAATTAGTTTTTATAATTGTTTTAGCGGGTGTGAGTCCTTTTGCGGTGGCTGTTATGGTGATGATGCCCGGCGTTCCTTTTTTTGCCCGAACGATCACCAGCGCCAGACCCTTGAATGCATTTCTTGTTTTGGAAGGAAAGGGGGCCAGGTTGGCGGCATCGCCGTTGTCAGTAGCCACTATTTCACCTGGTCCTGAAATACTGAATGCTATCAGATCACTGGCTTCCGGCGCCAGCACTCCATGTGCGTCGGTTACTTGCAGGGTAATAAACGACAGATCTGTTCCGTTTGCTTTTACCAGGCTTCTGTCTGCCTGTAATTGCAGTTTGGCGGGTGCGCCTGCTGTTTGTACCTTATCGGTTGCCCAGGGTTTACCATTCTTATATGCTACCACCCGCAATATGCCTGGTTCATACACTACACTGTCCCAGCGAAGCCGGTATTCGTATTGTCCTTTCTTTTTTCTGCCTAATGATTGGTTGTTCAAAAACAGTTCCGCTTCATTGCCGGAAGTGAATACATGTACAGGCGTGATTACACCGGTACGGCCGGGCCAGGTCCAATGGGGCAGAATGTGCGCCATGGGTAAATTGGGCCGCCAGCGGGCCTGGTACAAATAAAAACGGTCTTTCTTAAAACCAGCCAGGTCAATGATGCCGGAATAAGAACTGCGGGCCGAATAATAGGGTGTTGGTTCGCCCAGATAATCCCAGCCACTCCATACAAATTCTCCGGCTACATACGGATGTTTATCCTGCGATGAGAATACTTTATCGGGAGAAGCGCCAAAAGCGGCGGTATACAATTCATAGGCGCTTACAAATTTGTTGATGGGATCGCCACCAGTACTATCACTTACCGGCGCACTGATGCCATCGTATACCGGGAAAATATAAGTGCCGCGCGAGCTTAATGCCGACGCTGTTTCACTGCTAACGATCATTTTATTGGGGAACTTGCTGTGAAACGCCGGGTAAAGCGGTGAGGTTCTGATGCCCTTGAGATGCGCATAGGCCGGTGCATCCCGGATGCCTTCGCCCTGGTAGTTCAAACAAAGAAGGTCGAGCGCTGCGGGGAACGGCATGTCGGGTTTGGCGTAATTCATGGAAGCGGTGACCGGCCGCGTGCTGTCTTCATCGTGTACAATATCAGCTAATTTTCTCGCCACGGCAGCGCCCGTATCACCGGTGTATTGTTCCCCTACTTCATTGCCAAAACTCCAGGCAATGATGGAAGGGTGATTTTTATCGCGCCTGATGAATGAGCGGGTATCGGGTTCATACCAATCAGGAAAAATCAGGTGAAAATCATGCGGTGTTTTTTTTCTTTCCCAACTGTCGAAGATCTCATCGATCACCAGGAAGCCCATGCTGTCTGTAAGCGCCAGCAATTCAGGAGCAGGAGGGTTGTGCGATAAACGAATGGCATTACAACCCAGCTCACGCAACAATTCCAGTTGTCTTTCTGCCGCCCGGGTATTAAAGGCAGCGCCTAAAGCGCCGAGGTCGTGGTGCTGGTTAACGCCCTGGATGCGCACCGGATTTCCATTTACCAGCAATCCTTTTTCGGGATTCAAATTAAGGGTGCGGATCCCGAAACGGGTTTCATATTCATCAATAACTTTCCCATTGGCGTACACTCTGGTAACGGCCAGGTACAGGTTGGGTTTTTGTAAAGGAACGGGTCCCCACAGTAATGGTTTTTTTATTATAACCGAATTGTTTGTTTGTATTTTCCTGCCTGCAGGAATGGTATTGGTAGTACGGGGAAAGACGGCTACTTTATTTCCTGCTTTCCCGGTTTTTTCGTTAATGGTAAATACTTCTGTAGCCAGGTCATAGCTTTCTTCAATTGGTGAATTGTTCACCATTGTAACGGGCCGCTCAACATTGGCTGCAGCGGCAGATACATTTTCTGTATGTATGAATGT
>JAJKIL010000260.1 GCA_021154515.1 Niastella sp.
CCCTTCCCGTTAATTCGGGAGGGGATTTTTATTTCCGCCACTTCCGCCACCGCCATTCATCTGGCGCTCCATTTGGCGTTCCATGCCGCGGGGCATACCCGGTGCACCACGCCGTTGTTGCGGACCACCTGCCCTGTTCAGATTATAGGTAAAGGTGAGCATAAAGTAACGACGCAACACGTTTGCGCGGGTATCGGTAATGGTACCATCGCTCACTGTACGGGAAATGCTTTGGTTCTGGTTCATGATGTCGTTCACCGAAAACTTCAGCTCGCCATTTTTCTTTTTGAATAGCTCATAAGCCAGGCTGCCATTCCACAATGGAATTGCCTGGTTAAAACCACTGGCGCGGCCGGTGTTTACATAGTAATCAAAGTCAGTGGCAAGTACAAAGCTTTTCAGGAACTGATAACTCACATCTGCTGAATAGGTTTGTGTATAGTATTCGTTGTTCAGGATCTTTTGCTGTGAATACGAGGCCTTGTTATACGCCAGGCTGGCATTCAACCCAATAATAAACGCGTCTTTAAGATTCAGGTTGATACCTGCTGTTTGCGTAACAATAAACGTGTTGGTAACGTTGGTCTTTTGATACAGGATGTTAAGATCCCGGTTATACGTGACAGAGTTATTGAAATTCAGACTGCTTCCTTTCATCTTTCCCCGCAAAGGCACTCCATATGTTATAAACGAAGAAGCACTGTACGATCCATTCAGGTTAACCGGAATGGTGTAGGTAGCCCCATGTGGTAATGTATCCAGGTTGTATTTGTGTCTGATGTCGGTCTGCAATGTATCTATGCTGTTCACGATCTTGTTGTGGGTATTGCTCAGGTTAATGTTAACCGACAGGAACTTAAAGGTCTGCGCATTGAACGTATTATAATTGATATTCACGCTGTGGGCAAACTCCTGCCGCAAAGAAGGGTTACCGTTTGACACCGATAATACATTCGATGCATCGGGCACCTCCTGTAACTGGCTAACCGATGGCTGGTTGGTTCTTCCCCGGTAAAAGAACCGCAGGGTTTTTGAGCGGCTGAACTGGTAAGTAAAGTTCGCCGTGGGGAACAGGTTGGTATACGATTGTTTTATTGTGGTATCGCCATACAATGCGCGGGAGTTGAAATTATTCAGTTCCGAGTGTTCAACGGCTGCGCCAATTTGCCAGCTGTACATTTTGTTTTGCACGCGGAAGTTAGCCCCGGCCCGGTGAGCAATGAAATCATTTTCCAGGTAGTTGGTCTGGCTCTTGTATACCGAGTCGTATTTTAATGAAACAGGATCATAGATAAAGGCATCCCGGTCGCTGGTTGAATGCCGGTTGGTATATGCATAGTTAAACTCCAGGATCTTGTTGGCGCCAATGGGTTCAGTATACGAAGCACTGAGCACATTGTTCATCGATTTTGTTTTTTGTGTCGATCTGAAATCCTGGTTAATTACCCCAGTCAGATCTTCCAAAGTATTATACGTACGTAATGGGGAGAAGGTGGTGCCATTTCCATTACTATTGTTGATGCTGTTGTTCAACCCAACAGTTAAGGTACGGCCCAGCTTATGAAACTTGCGGCGATACAATAAGTTATTGTTCAGGTTTATCCCGTTGCGGGTGTTGCTGTTTACATTTTTGCCTTCATTGGCTAAAAACTCCGGCGTTTTAGCAGAAAAGGCCCGGGTAAACAAGGTATCGTACGAATAGGTTTCAGAATGTTGTACTACCAGGCTGGGAGTATACAACAGAGAGTTCATGGAGTCGATATAATATTCAAACCGCAGGTTGAACCGGTGGTTCTGGTTCTTGTTGTTTGAATTCATGTTCTCAGTCTGCAACGAAATAGAGTCGCCAACAGTGCGCTGGGTAAGACTTTCCTGTTCCTTGAGGTTATTGCTGTTTGAAAAGAAATAGCTGCCTGTCACATCAACCTTGCTGCCCCATTTATCGGTATAGTTAATACCTACGTTGGTTGCTTTTGTAATACCGGTATTGCTGCTTCCAAAATTGCTGAAGCCAACATTACCACCGCCGCCACGGCCACCACCACCGCTTCCACCGTTATTGCCGCGACCGCCACCACCGCCGCCAAAACCACCGCCGCCTCCACCTCCGCCACCGCGTGATGAACCAAAGCCACCCATGGTGCTAACGATATCATTAAAGGAAAAACTCGATTTGTTCAGGTTGTTTGACCCACCCAGGATGGAGATGCGACGGTCGTTATCAAAACGATTGAACATGCCACTTACGGTGTACCGGTCATTATCGCCAATACCTGCCGAAAAGCGGCCAAAATAGCCTTTGCGTTTATCTTTCTTCAGTTTAATGTTGATTGTTTTTGATCGGCTCCCGTCATCGATACGGGTGAACTTGGCCTGATCGCTCATATCATCATACACCTGTACCGATTCTATCATATCGGCAGTAATGTTCTTGGTAGCCATTTTTGGATCGGTACCAAAAAACTCCTTGCCATCAACGTATACCTTTTGAATATCCTCCCCCTGTGCTTTTACATTCCCGTCTTTATCTACCTGCACCCCTGGTAATTTCTTCAACAGGTCTTCGGCTGTAGAGTTGGGTTTTGTTTTAAAAGCATCAGCCCTGAATTCAACGGTATCTTTTTTTACAACAATGGGGGGCGCTTCCACAATCACTTCCTGCAGCATATTATCTTTCCTGCTCATGTAAACAGTACCAAGCTGAACATTCGCAGAATCGGCCTTAATGTTGAATTTAATATACTTAGTGGCATAACCCTGATAGCTGATCATTAAACGATAATTACCAACAGCGATGTTTTTGAGTTTGAATTCTCCCTTTGCATCAGCCAGGGTATAGGATATAACCGAGGTATCAGTTGCATGAAGTACGGTTACAGTAGCATCTACCAGGTTGTCAACGAACGCGCTATCGTATAACTTACCCTGAATGGTTCCTGTTTGGGCATTACCAGCCATTGCAAATCCGATAACCAATAGGAACAGAGTAAAAAGCTTTTTCATGTATGGGTTTACTATTACTTACAGATAAAGGTTTTGACGTCAGTTTACCGGCAAACTTGTGTGAACAAAGATGGTGGCAAAAAGTTTCAGGTGACTGGATAAGTTACCGGCGCATAATCGTTAAAAACGATGCCACGATATACACTTAAGTGCTTATCGTGGCATTATATAGGATCCCTAAGGAAATCGTTTAAGTTATACAGTGAAAACCAGTTCTTTACTAGCTGAACAGGTATTCCACATCTTCGCGGGTAAGCGATTTAACAAACCCTTCATCATCGGTGATAAGGTCTTTGGCTAACATGCGTTTTTTATCCTGTAGTTGCAGGATCTTATCCTCAATGGTGTCCTTACAGATCATGCGGTAGGCGAAAATGTTTTTCGTTTGACCAATACGATGCGTACGGTCAATGGCCTGTTGTTCAACCGCCGGGTTCCACCAGGGGTCAACAATGTACACATAGTCGGCGGCAGTAAGGTTCAAACCCACACCACCCGCCTTCAGCGAGATCAGGAATACGCGGCAATTTTCATCGTTCTGGAAACGCTGAATGGCCTTTTCCCGGTCAATAGCCGAGGTGCTGCCATCGAAATATTCGAAATCAACTTCCAGCTCTTTCAGCTTTTCTTTAATCAACGCCAGCATACCCAGGAACTGGGAGAACACCAGTGCTTTGTGGTTACTGACACCCTCGGTGATCTCACGGCCTAACTCTTCGAGTTTTATTGAATGATTGGGGAATTTCTCCGCCTCGTTCAGGATGGCTGGTGAGTCACAGACCTGACGCAGTTTCATCAGGCCCTGCAGAATGGTCAATTGTGACCGTTGTATACCGTTCTGTTCAATGGTACCCATGATCTTATCTCGGAAGTCGTTGCGGTAAGCATCATAAATAGCCATTTGTTCGCTTTCCATTTCACAGAACAGGATGGTCTCAATTTTATCGGGCAGGTCTTTAGCCACCTGCTCTTTGGTACGGCGCAAAATAAATGGATATAACAATTTGCGCAGGTGATCTTTGCGATCAGCCTCGCCGAATTTGTCAATAGGTATAGCAAACTCCTGCCTGAAGAATTCTACGCTGCCGAGCATGCCCGGGTTCAGGAAGTTCATCTGGGCAAAAATGTCGAACGTATTATTCTGCAAAGGCGTACCACTTAAACAGAGCCTGTTTTTCGATTGCAGTAAACAGGCGGCTTTGGTAACCTTACTGGTAGGGTTCTTGATAGCCTGCGATTCATCGAGCACCACATAATCGAATGGTACTTCAACCAACAGTTTTATATCGCTGCGCAAAGTACCATACGTGGTGATGATGATCTCTGCACTCATGAACTGTTCCTTCCCTCTTGCTCTTTCACCACCATGGTGGATATAGTAAGTAAGAGAAGGCGTAAATTTCTTGATCTCATTCTCCCAGTTAAACATCAGCGTGGTAGGACAAACCACCAGGGCTCGTAATTTGCCCTGGCTGGTGCGGTAATAGTTCAGGTACGATAATGCCTGTACGGTTTTACCCAAACCCATGTCATCGGCCAGAATACCACCCCAGCCTATTTCACTGAGATAATGCAACCAGTGATACCCGTGCTCCTGGTAAGGACGCAGGATGCTCTTCAAATGTTCAGGAAGCGGGATCTCTTTTATTTTGTTGAAACTCTTTAGTTGTTCGTATTTCTCTTCCAGTTTTAAAACCAGTTCTTCCTCGCTGCGATTGTCGTACAGTTCATCAATCACGCTCATGTGGTATTTCGACAGGCGCAACTGGTTTTGTTTGCCTTCACCCACGCGGAACAGGAGCGAGTATTTTTTGATCCACTCCTCTGGTAAAATACCTAAAGTGCCGTCGTTCAGTTGTACAAACTGTTGACGGTTGGCCAGCGCCTTCTTTACATCGGCAATGGTTACTTTTTGATCGCCGAACACAATGTCAACCCGCGCATCGAACCAATCGGTATTGCTGCTGATATGGATCTTCGTTTGCGGGCGCGCGGTATTGAAACGGAAGTTCTTCAACGCATCAAATCCAAATACCGGGATCTTCAATTCCTTCATGGCGTCTACAAACAGGAAGAACCAGTTGTTCTTCAACACATCACTGCCTTTCAACGCCA
>JAJKIL010000261.1 GCA_021154515.1 Niastella sp.
ACCCGGTTAGATAGTGTGGGGCTTCGCAGCGCCTGGTCGCAAAAAGTTATTTTCTTTAATTCTACATCTGCTACTACGGTCATCCGCTTTCAGGCAGTTGGGGATTTCGGGGTTACCGATATTGGACTGGATGATATCCTGGTGGCCGATTGGCCCGATTGTTCGGGTACCCCCAATGCCGGCAATACCACCACATCCAGTTCGACTGTTTGTGTGGAACCATTTACATTAGGGGTAACAGGCATCAGTACAGGTAATGGTATTACCTATCAGTGGCAGCAGTCGGTAGATAGTCTGGTTTGGACCGACATCACCGGCGCTACCGGTATTTCCCTGACTAAATCCCAGGTAGGCACGCATTGGTATCGCCTGGTTACCACCTGCACATTGAGCAGCACTTCAGCTAACTCAACCGCGGTAAAGGTGATCTCGCCCACACCGGTGCATGGCATCTTTAACATTAATAATACACAACCAACAACTGGTAACAACTTTAATAATTTCAACGACGCCTACAACTTTATAAAATGCGGTATTGACGGACAGGTAACCTTTAATGTACAAACTGGTACCGGTACGTATAATGAACAGTTGATCATGACGGCTATCCCCGGCGCCTCAGCAACAAATACGGTAACGTTTAAAGGCGTTGGCAGCGGCGTGATCGGATTTGCTTCTACCAATACCAACGAACGGGCCGTGATAAAACTCAAAGGCACCCGGTATATCATCCTGGACAGCCTGATTATAAAAGCCAGTGTGGGTACGTATGGATACGGCGTACAGTTGATGAGCAATACCGATTCGAACATAGTGAGGAACTGTACCATTAACCTGTCAACCAGTTCTACTACCCAAAACTTTGCCGGTATTGTGGTGAATGGTTCCGATGCAGGCCCTGTTACAACCGGTAACGTCTTAAGCGACTTTAACGAATTTACCGGTAATACGATCACGGGCGGTTATTATGGCATTACACTGGTGGCCAGCTTTAATAACGGCGCCAATGGCAATAACAAGATTACCAGGAACATCATAAAAGACTTTTACTCCTATGGTATTTATGTGGCCGGAAGCTATGCAACGGTGATCGAGAAGAACAGCATCAGCCGGCCGGCACGTACCGGAGTAACCGATTTCTATGGTATTTATTTCACCACGGAAAAGAATGCGGGTTGCGCCATCAGCAAGAACCGCATCTTCAATCCGTTTGGCGGTGCGCCCAACAGCACTGCTGCCTTCTATGGCATTAATTCTAATAATTCCAGCGGTTCAACCGGTGGCACCAATAATGAGAACGTTGTAAGCAATAACCTGATCTATGATGTAAATGGAAATGGATTGGTGTATGCGATCTTTAACACTGCTTCGGACAATACCTGGTATTTTCATAATACCATTTCATTGGATAATATTGCTTCTACTTCTACCGCAGCAACAAGAGGGTTTTATCAAACCGGAACTGCGGGCGGTATTTTCTTCTACAATAACAATATCTCCATCACCCGCGGGGGAACCGGTACCAGGTATTGTATTTACCTGGCATCGAACCTGCCTCCCGGTGCAGATAACAATAACTATTATCTCAATGCTGCAGCTGGCAACAATGCCGTAGGTTTTTACACGGCGAGCCGTGCGCAGTTGAGCAACTGGCGCACAGCTACCAACCTGGATGCAAATTCTTTATCGATCACTCCGGCTTTTGTGGATCCGGGCAATGGCGACTTTACACCAGGCAACGCCGGTATAGATAACAAAGGCACCGGCATTGGTATCGCCGACGATATAAAAGATCAACCGCGCAGCACCACCACACCTGATATTGGCGCCTATGAGTTCACGCCATCGCCTTGTGCTGTTCCATTGGTGAATGGAAGAATAGATCTTACACCTGATACTATTTGCCAGTACAATCCCGTATACCTGCATGTGAACATCGGTGCATTCGGTTCCGGCCAAACCTTCCAGTGGCAACAGGCCAGATCATTGACCGGCGCCTGGGTAAATATAGGTACGCCGATGCTGACACCCGATACCACCATTATTGCCGATACCACCAGCTATTTCCGGGTGCAGATCTCCTGTGGCGTCAACACCGTTTATACCGATACGGCGCTGCTGGTAGTGAACCCCGTTTTGCCAAACGGTATATATACTATCAATAAGAATGGACAGTCCACTTATATACCCGGTAAACCCGGTGGTAACTTCCTGAGTTTTGCCGATGCAAAAGCAGCCATGGGTTGCGGTATTGGCGGCGCCATCGTATTTAATGTAGCACCAAACTCAGGACCATATACCGAGCAATTGATCCTGGATAGCATTCCCGGTACTTCGGCCATCAACACCATAACCTTCAATGGAAATGGTAACACCATCACCTTTAATGCCACCAACAACAGCCAGCGCGCAGTGATAAAACTGAATGGCGCCGATCATATCATTTTCGACAGCCTGGTGATTGAAGCCGGTGGCGGTACGTATGGCTATGGCATACAACTGATCAATAATGCAGACTCCAATATTGTCCGCAAGTGTACTATCAATACCTCTGTTTCTTCAATAAATACCAATTATGCCGGTATTGTGATCAACTCAAGTGATGCAGGCACTATTTCAACCGGTAACACGCTGTGTGATGCCAACGTGTTCGACGGCAATATTGTTACTGGTGGTTATTATGGCATTACGCTCGTGGGCAATACAACGACTGCTGGTTTCCTCAATAACAACAGCTTTACCAATAACACCGTACAGGATTTCTATAATTATGGATTGTATGTAACCGGTACCAATTTCACCACGGTGACAGGTAATAAATTTACCCGGGCTGCGCGTACCAATACAGCTACCAGTGTGTATGGTATTTATGTAACCACCGCGCCGAGCAACCGGTTAAGCATTTCGAAGAACAGGTTCAGCCGTTTCTTTGGCGGCATCAGTGCCAACACGGCCACCTTCTATGGTGTGTATCATAATAGCGTTTCGGCAAGTCCAGAAGATACCGTAAGCAATAACCTGTTTTACGACCTGGATGGCAACGGGCCGGTCTATGCCCTGTACAATACCGGATCGTCCAACATCTGGTACTATCATAATACGATCTCTATTGACAATACAACCAGTACGGCAACAGGTGCGAGTGTGGGTTTCTATCACACTACTACAGCAACCGGTATTCAGTTTGTGGATAATATCATCACCATCAACCGGGGTGGAACCGGCGTCAAACACGCCATTTACCTCAACTCCACCAGCAGTGAAGTATTATCGAACAACAACGACCTGTATGTAAACGCCACCAATGCCAATACCGGCTTTTACACGGCCAATCGCACTACGCTGGCCGACTGGCAAACAGCCACCAGCAGTGATGCGAATTCGCTTGGCATGAACCCGCTTTATACCGACGTTATCACCGGCAATTATATGCCACAACTGGCTGCCATGGATAACAAGGGTACACCGGTTGGCATTACAACAGATATTGTGAATGCGGTGCGTTCAACCACCACACCGGATATGGGCGCCTATGAATTTGCGCCATTGCCCTGCCAAACCCCTCCAGTGGCTGGTACAGCCATCGCAACACCCTCATCAGGATTGTGTCTGGAAATGCCGATTGAACTTAACGTGACCGGTCATTCGCCATTGGGCGCTATTACCTTCCAGTGGCAATCGTCACCTGATGGAACGAACTGGACAGATATCGGCCCCGTACAATATTTCCCGAAATATAATACCAAGGCCGGGTTGAATACCTGGTACCGTGCGGCTGTAACCTGTACCAATAATACCGTGTATACGGCGCCGATACAGGTAACCTTGAATAACATTCTGCTCACCGGTACATATACAATAGACCCCGCGAAGCCGGCTGCTTTACCAAACTTTACTTCATTTCAGGCCGCAGTGGATGCCCTGTTGTGCGGGATCAGTGGTCCGATCATATTTAAAGTGGCAGCGGGTACTTATAATGAACAGATCAGGATACCTTATATTCCCAATACATCAACTGTAAACACCGTAACGTTTGAAAGCGATAATGGCGTAGCCAGTTCGGTGAACCTGAGTTTCGATGCTATCACTTCCGCTAATTATACGCTGAAGCTGGACAGCACCCGGTATTTCATCTTTAAGAACCTGACCATCAGCGGCACCAATACCACCTTTGGTCGCGTAGTGGAACTGGCAAACACCGCTTCATACGACAGTATTGTAAACTGTATTATCACCGCGCCGGTTGCAACGGTGGCTTCCAATACCCTTGCCGGTATTTATGCCAACCAACTGAAGGGAACCAATAACGTCATAAGAGGCAATACCGTCAATAACGGCGCAACCGGTATTTACTTTACGGGTACCGGTACAGGCGCAGGTTTAACACCCGATCACGTGATCGACAGCAATACCGTGAACAATGCCTGGCAGAATGGTATTTACACTGCCAATATCAAACGGCTTCAGCTCAATAAAAATACCGTGAACCTAAACGGTCCGGTAAATGCAACGGCCTATGGTATTTATGCAACGGATTGTGATTCGTCATACAATATAACCGGCAACCATATTGCCATCAGCAATACAGGAACCATTGTATATGGTCTGGCGCTGTTCAACAGCGATAGTTCGCTTACAAAACGCGGCAAACTCGCCAACAATATGGTGACCGCTGTTAATAACAACACCGGTACCTTGTATGGCATTTACCTGAGCGCTTCACCAGGCATCCTGGTTGCCAACAACGTAGTGGCGCTGCAAACGACTGGTTCTGGTTCGTATGGGATGTACCATAACAACTTTAGTGTAGCTGATTACTTCAATAACAGCATCAACAGTACAACGGCTACTGCAACCAACAACCACGCCATGTACCTGTTGAATACAACAGCGAATGCAGTACAGTTACGTAATAATATTTTTTCGGCAAAAGGCGGTGGCGTAGCCCTGTATGTGAACAACAGCAGCCAGTCGCTCACCAGTGATTACAATATGCTGTACACAACAGGTTCAACCCTGGTGCAACGTGCCAACCCCGCAGGTTTGTTTGCCACCCTGGCCGACTGGAAAGCCGGTTCTTACTGGGATAAGTATTCCATTACCTATACACCTGCCTTTGTAAGTGATAACGACCTGCATCCAGATCTGGCTAACCCAGATGTGTGGGCCATGCATGGCCGTGGGGTACAGATCCCGGGCAACGATCGCGATATCAATGATTCCATCAGGCCGGTATTGCTAACACAAGGTGTACCCGACCTCGGTGCCTGGGAATTCTTCCCAACGGCACAGCCAACCCTGTTGACCGCCACACCTGCCACACCGGCGGCCAACCAGTTACAAACATTTATGTATGGTACCGATACGGTGATGAAGATCACCTGGGGGCCAACGGCACCGGCCACCCTGGAAGCGCGCCGTTTCTCGGGCGTTGTGCCATCCGGATTAGTGTCGCGCCCTGACTCCATGTTCTTCTATACAAAAGTGAATATCCCCGGTGGTGGTAATTATGATTACAATATGGAATTGTTCTACCTCGATCCATGGCAGGGTTCCATCCCCGATCAAAACCAGTTGGGTCTTGGAAAAACAACCGTGTCAAACGCGTGGGTAGTAGGCTTTAGCAGCCGGGTAGATGTGTTGAAGAAAAAGATCACGCAAACTTCGGTGAATTATATCGATCGCTTTACCGGGTTGATCAATCCATATGCTCCGCCGGTACTGCCTGAAAAAGACAGCTCTAACCGCGGTAAACGGTTCTGGGTGGGTTACCAACGGAGTTATGATTTCAACCCCGGTAGCAATTCACAGGAAATGGTATTGTACATGAGCACTACCGATCAACCGGCCAATGTACAGGTTCGTATCAATGGCACCAGCTGGGTACGGAATTATGTGATCCCGCCATTTACGACAAAAGCATCAGACTTTATGCCAAAGACCGGTTTGGATGATGCCCGTCTGCTGGATGAAGGTTTGTACGATCGAGGCATCAGTATCGTGAGCGATGTGCCTATTACGGCCTATGCGCATATCTTCGCCAGCGCCAACTCCGGCGCCACCATGTTGTTCCCGGTTGGCGTATGGGGTTATGAATATTACTCGCTGAACAACCGGCAGAATTACAGCACTACCGGTGCCTATACCACCATTATGGTGGTGGCTGATAAGGATAACACCGTGGTAGAGATCACGCCATCGGTTCCAACGCTGGGTGGAAAACCTGCCAATGTTCCATTCAGGATCACCTTACAGGCGGGAGAGGTTTACCAGGTGCTGGGCGCCATGATAAGCGGCGCCGACGGATACGATCTTACCGGTTCCATTATAAAATCAATTCCAAATGCGAACAACGAATGTCACCCGATAGGCGTGTTCACCGGAAGTTCACGTACAAGTATTGCTTGTGGTAACGGGGTAGGCTCTTCAGGCGACCTGTTCTTACAACAAACCTTCCCATACTCGGCCTGGGGTAAAACCTACCTGACTGCACCGACCTCAACCAGCGGGAACATCAGTACGCTGATGACAAACATTTACCGCATTATGGTGAAGGATCCAACGACAATAGTAAAACGCAATAACGTTCAATTACCCATTACCAGCTTAATCAATAACCGTTACTATCAATATGAAAGTAATACTGCTGATATTATTACCGCAGATAAACCGGTTACCATGGTACAGTATATGTCCTCATCAGGTAGCTGTCCCAATACCGGTGGCGATGGAGATCCGGAAAGTAATATTCTGAGTCCGGCAGAACAGGCCATCAGCGGCTTCTCCGGCTTCTACCGGAATAACCGCGATGCGATCGACATCAACTATCTGACACTTATTCTTCCCACCGGAGGTATGAGCTCGCTGAAAATAGATGGGGTGCCCTGGGCTGCTATCCCTGCTGCCGATAAAACAAGTTATGCGCACTCGCAACCTGGTTATACCGTAGCCATCAAGAAATGGCCGGCCGGGGCAGGACAAAGTTCTGTAGAAAGTGATTCTACCTACCTGGGGCTGGTGTATGGTTTGGGCAGCGTGGAAAGCTATGGCTACAATGTAGGCACCATGGTGAAAACGCTGCAGGGATTGGGCACTATCTCCAATACCCTGAACAATGGCACCAAAGCCGAATACACCTGTGCAGGCACGCCGTTCCGGTTCACCGCTTATCTGCCCTTTATTCCCAATACGCTTACCTGGAAATTCAGCCGCGTACCGGGTTTAACGCCAAATGCGGATGTGACCGTGAATGCACCAGTGCCAGGCGACAGCATAGTAATAAATGGCGAGAAGAATTATGTATTCCCATTGAACCAGGATTATACGTTTGCTAACCCGGGTGTATACTCTGTAGAAATTATCTACGATCACCCGGATATTGAAAGCTGCGATCACACCGGCCGCGACCTGATCTATGTACAGGTAGTACCGGCGCCAAAAGCAGACTTCACTATCAACTTCTCCGGTTGCGTGAAAGATGTAGCCGAGTTTACCGGAGAAAATAACGCCCAGAATGGTATTGCGGTGAACCAGTGGAAATGGAACTTCCATGATGGCACTAAGGCAAACGGGCAAAAAGTTACTTACAAATACACGACGGCAGGCACCTATACAGAAGACCTGCAATCGATAACAGCCGATGGTTGTATTGGCGATACCACCAAACAGGTAGTGGTGAAACCAATACCGGTGGTGAAAGCGCAATCAGTAGTGGTATGTACCGGGCGCGATACCACGCTTTCAGTAGAAAATCCGGCTGCAGGCGCTACCTACACCTGGTATACTTCAGAAACCGGTGGTACGGTGGCCGGAACAGGACCAAGCCTGAAAATTACCAATGTAACAGCCGGTACAGATTACTATGTACAGGAAACTTCACCAACCAGTTGTAGTTCGGAAAGAACAAAAGTATCAGTAGCCGTGCAAAGCTCCATTTTGCAACCAGTAGTGTCAGTTGATTCGGTAGGCGCCAACCTCGTTCGCTTCACGTGGACGGCTGTGCCAGGCGCTACCGGTTACCAGGTATCACTGGATGGAGGCAGCAACTGGTCTATACCATCTTCAGGTTCTACCGGATTGAGTCATACCGTAGCCGGCTTACAACCGATGCAAACAGTGACCATCATAGTGAAAGCGCTGAGCGCTTGCGTGGAAGCAAGATCTGCACCGGTATCACAACAGGTATTGCCCGATGGCGTGTTCATCCCCAACAGCTTTACACCCAATAACGATGGATTGAATGATGTGCTGAAAGTATATGGCTACAAGATCAAAGAGCTGAAGCTGGTGGTGTTTAATCAGTGGGGTGAGCAATTGTTTGAATCGCGCGATCAAAGCCGCGGCTGGGATGGGATGTACAAAGGCAAGGTGCAACCAAGTGGGGTGTATATGTATGTGTGCCGGCTGGTGTTGACGGATGGAACTGTGGTGGATAAGAAAGGAGCGATCAATTTGATTAGATAGGCAAAGGGCCCTCCTACGCTAAAGCTTCGGCGGGCGAGGCAGACGGCAAACGGCAGAAAGAAATGCACAACCTCCCTCCCGACCAGTCGGGAGGGCCGGGGGAAACCTAAAAGCTTCGGCGGATAATGCAAAACGATAAATGAGATTATATGCAAATACTATATAGATGGATGGTGTTAATAGTTGTGCTGTTGGTGAGCATACATAGCAGGGCGCAGAATGTTTCGAACCGGGGAACGGAGTTTTGGGTGGGGTATGGGCATCATCAGTTTATGGAGCAGGGTTCAAACAATATGAACATGGTGTTGTACCTGAGTGCGGAAGATCAACCTGCAACAGTTACTGTAACGATCGACAGCAGCGGGCCCTTTGTGGCAACCTGGTGGCGCAAAACGTATACAATACCTGCTTATACGGTCATTGCATCTGATATTATTCC